>NZ_JBRRET010000022.1:0-64282 GCF_056760435.1 Stenotrophomonas sp. STEN008
TCCCGCCCCGCCCGCTCCGGGGGGGGGTGTTCCCGGGGGGCGGGCTCCCCCCCCCCCCCCCCCGCCCCCCCCCGGCGCCCCGCATTTGGGGGGCGGTTTTTTTGTGCCCCGGTCCCCGCCCGCCGGGCTGGGCCCGGCGGAGACGGTACAGTGGGCCATGAACTACATCGTGACGACCACGCACCGCAGCGAATTCCCACACCCGATCACCCTGCTCCGCGGCCAGGCGCTGGTGGTAGGCGAGCGCTATGAAGGCCCGGAGGGCTGGGAGGACGGGTTCCTGTGCCAGGCCGAGGGGCAGCAGCCTGGATTCGTGCCGGCACCGGTGATCGGTCGCGATGCGCAGGGTGACGCGCTTGCCACCGCGGATTACTGCGCGCGGGAGCTGGATGTGAATCCGGGGCAGAGGCTGCGCCGGCTGCGCACACTGAATGGTTGGGCGTGGTGCATGCCCGAGGCGGGCGAAGCGGGATGGGTGCCGTTGGAGAAGGTGCGGGTTGTGGAGTGATCGCGGGGCTCATCCACGCAAGGCGTGGATGTAGCCGCATTGCAGATCCACGCCATGCGTGGATTCGGTGCCATGCAAGCATGGCACCCACCTGAGCCGGTTGTCAGGCGATGGTTTCCAGCCCACCCATGTACGGGCGCAGCGCTTCCGGCACGGTGATGCTGCCGTCGGCGTTCTGGTAGTTCTCCATCACCGCGATCATCGCGCGGCCGACCGCCACGCCCGAGCCGTTCAGGGTGTGCACCAGCTCGGGCTTGCCGGTGGCCGGGTTGCGCCAGCGCGCCTGCATGCGGCGGGCCTGGAAGTCGCCACAGTTCGAGCACGAGGAAATCTCGCGGTAGGTTTCCTGCGACGGCAGCCAGACTTCCAGGTCGTAGGTCTTCACTGCCGAGAAGCCCATGTCGCCGGTGCACAGCAGCACCTTGCGGTACGGCAGGCCCAGCTTTTCCAGCACCACTTCGGCACAACGGGTCATGCGCTGGTGCTCGGCCTCGCTGTCTTCCGGGCGGCTGATCGAGACCAGCTCGACCTTCTCGAACTGATGCTGGCGGATCATGCCGCGCACGTCGCGGCCGCCGCTGCCGGCCTCGGCACGGAAGCACATCGAATGCGCGGTCATGCGCAGCGGCAGGCGCTCGGCGTCGACGATCTCGTCGCGCACGATGTTGGTCAGCGGCACTTCCGAGGTGGGGATCAGGTAGCGCGTGGACTCGCCGACGGCCGTCTTGAACAGGTCATCCTCGAACTTCGGCAGCTGGCTGGTGCCGCGCAGCGATTCGGCGTTGACCAGCAGCGGTACGTTGGTTTCCTCGTAGCCGTGTTCGCCCGTGTGCAGATCGACCATGAACTGGGCCAGCGCACGGTGCAGGCGCGCGATCGGGCCGCGCAGCACGGTGAAGCGCGAACCGGACAGCTTGGCGGCGGTTTCGCCATCCAGCCAGCCGTTGCGGGCGCCCAGTTCGACGTGGTCCAGCACCTTGAAATCGAACTGGCGCGGGGTACCCCAGCGCGCCTGCTCGACGTTGTCGTTCTCGTCGGCACCGGCCGGTACGTCGTCGGCCGGAATGTTCGGAATACCCAGCGAGATTGCTTCGATCTTCTCGCGCAGCTCGTCCAGCGCCACTTCCGAGGCCTTCAGTTCGTCGGCGAAGGCGGCGACCTCGGCCATGATGGCCGAGACGTCCTCGCCCTTGGCCTTGGCCTGGCCGATGGCCTTGGAGCGGCTGTTGCGCAGGCTCTGCAGCTCCTGGGTCCGCACCTGGATGCGCTTGCGATCGGCCTCCAGGGACTCCAGGGCAGACACGTCGAGCTCGAAGCCGCGGCTGGTGCGCAGGCGTTCGGCGAGGTCG
Organism: Stenotrophomonas sp. STEN008; assembly: GCF_056760435.1. Classification (NCBI taxonomy): domain Bacteria; kingdom Pseudomonadati; phylum Pseudomonadota; class Gammaproteobacteria; order Lysobacterales; family Lysobacteraceae; genus Stenotrophomonas; species Stenotrophomonas sp. STEN008. The sequence continues at coordinate 1,858 of NZ_JBRRET010000022.1, forward strand.
GCGGGCTGGTGGCGGAGCAGGGCTGGATCAAGCATGGCAGGTGTCGTGGTGGGTGTCAGGACCGGGATTATCGCCTGTTATGCGGATTTCTGCCGCCCGGTTCATTCGGGCCGTGGCAGAATCGGGCTATTCCGTACTGGTCCGGTCCATGTCTGCACCCCGCTCGTCGTCCGCCAAGTCGTTCACTGTGCATATTCCGCGCAACGCCCTGAAGATCGCCGGCATCGCTTTCGGCGTGGGGGTGCTGCTGTTCGTGGTGGTCTGGCTGACGGGCCGCGACAAGGAGTTCTTCCGTGCCGATCCTGCGGCACAGACGCCGCAGGAAACCGCCCAGGTGGAGCCTCTGCCGGAACCCCTGCCGGCGGCAGCCGGGTCCAGCGACATGCCCGACGCCAAGCCGGCGCCGGCACCGGAAGACGCGCCGAAGCTGGTGGAAACCGCTCCGCCCCCGCCGCCTGCAATGGCTGAACCGGCACCCGCTGCGCCCGGCACCGTGCCGGCCGCCGGTGGCGGCAGCCAGCCCATGCCGATCGCGGGCCAATCGCCGCCGCCGGCCTATCCAGCCGCCGCACTGCGTGCGGGCGAAACCGGCAGTGTGGTGGTGCGGGTGGAGGTGGACGCTACGGGCTATCCGAACAACGTCACCGTCATCCAACGCAGCGGCTCGCGTGACCTGGACCGCGCAGCGACCGACGCGGTGCGCCGCTGGCGCTTCACCCCGGCGCAGAGCAACGGGCAGGCGGTGCCGGGCACCATTGAAGTGCCGTTCGACTTCAAGACGCAGTAACTGAACGCATACCGGAAGGCAAACTGAACCCTCCCGGTTGCGTTGACGCAACACTGACACTTTTCTTCGTGGCCTCGGGCAACACTCGGCACGTCGTCAACCGACGTAAGGAGTTTGCGATGACTGTCACCACCCATGAAGACCTTCATTCGCCGCAGATGCAGCAGGACGGTACGCCGCGCCGGGCCACATCGCCTTGGCTGTGGGTCGCGCTGATCGTGGCGATGTTCGCGGCCGCGCTGCTCTGGCTGCGCTATTCCGGACCGGATGAGGTGGCGCCTGCACCGGTCGGCGAGCGCATGCTGCCAGCCACCGAACAGACGCCTGTTGCCGAAACGGCACCGCCTGCCGCACGACAGGCCACGCCGGCCACGAGCGAGCGCAAGGCAGTGCCGGCGGTGCGCAACCGCGAGGCGCGCCCGCTCGCCAGCAACAGCAAGCCGGACTATCCGGCAGCTGCGCTTCGTAACGGTGTGCAGGGCAGCGTGATCGCCAGCCTTGATGTGGATACCCGCGGCAACGTCACCAATGCCGCGATCGTGTCGCGCAGTGGCGAACGCAGCCGTGACCTGGATCGTGCGGTCCTGCGCACGGTGCAGAACTGGAAGTTCCAGCCGGCCATGCAGGATGGCCGTGCTGTGGCCAGTGTGGTGCGGGTCCCCGTGGATTTCCGTACCGAGCAGCGTTGATCGCGGACGAGGGGTTCGTGATGTTCGACGGAGGCTTCGGCCTCCGTCATTTTATCTGCACGTCTGATGCCTGCTCGCCGGGCATGGCCCGGCGCTACCGACGATCTGAGAGATTGAATCCGGCGCTGCGTGCCAGGCCGTCGAAGTCGGGGAACGAGGTGGCCACGTTGGCGATGTCGTTGATCCGTACTTCGCCGTCGCTGATCTGGCCGGCAATGGCAAAGGCCATGGCGATGCGATGGTCGCCGTGGCTTTCGATGGTGCCGCTGCCCAGACGCGTGCCGCCATGCAGGGTCGCGCCGTCTTCGGTTTCATCCACCTGCATGCCCAGCGCGCGCAGGCCGGTGGCCATCGCTGCCAGGCGATCCGATTCCTTCACCCGCAGCTCTGCTGCGCCGCTCACCACGGTCTGGCCTTCGGCGGCGGCGGCGGCGACGAACAGGGCCGGGAATTCATCGATCATGTCCGGCACCAGCGCTTCGGGAATGCGCGCGCCCTTCAGCGGCGCGTAGCGCACCACCAGGTCAGCGACCGGCTCGCCGCCCTGCTCGGCTGGATTTTCTTCGGTGATGTCCGCCCCCATCAGCCGCAGTGCATGCAGCAGGCCGGTGCGACGCGGGTTCAGGCCCACCTGCTTCAGGCGCAGCTCGGAGCCGGGAATGATGCTGGCGGCCACCAGGAAGAACGCTGCCGAGGAAAAATCGGCAGGCACCGCGATGTTGGTGGCACGCAGGCGCTGGCCACCGTGCAGGCGCGCCTTGCCCGGCGAGAACTCGATCTGCACGCCGAACGCGGACAGCATGCGCTCGGTGTAGTCGCGGGTGGGGTGCGGTTCGACGACGCTGGTTTCGCCCTGTGCGTACAGGCCTGCCAGCAGCACGGCCGACTTGATCTGCGCGCTGGCCACCGGCGAGGTGAACGCGATGCCGTGCAGTGCCTGGCCACCGTGCACGTGCAGCGGCGGCGTGCCATCGTCCTGGGTATCGATCTTCGCCCCCATCTGCGACAGCGGGCCGGTGACACGGCGCATCGGCCGGCCGGACAGCGATTCGTCGCCGATCAGGGTGCAGTCGAACGACTGCCCGGCCAGCAGGCCCGCCAGCAGGCGCATGCCGGTGCCGGCGTTGCCGCAGTCCAGCGCTGCGCTGGGCGCCTGCAGGCCATCGATGCCGACGCCGTGGACGATGCGCTGCGACGGGCTGGGGGTTTCGATGCGCACGCCCAGCTGGCTGAAGATGCGCGCGGTGGCGCGGGTGTCTTCGCCTTCCAGGAAACCCTCGATGTGAGAGGTGCCGTCAGCCAGCGCGGCAAACATCACCGAACGGTGCGAAACCGACTTGTCGCCGGGAATGGTGAGGCTGCCCTGCAGCGGCTGGCCCTTGCGGGCGATCCAGTGTTGCGCGTTGCTCATCGTTCGATCATTCCGTAGACGCCGGCGGGCCGGCGGTGCATCAAGGGGCGGTGGCCGCGGCCACCGCGGCAGGCATCAGGGCACGGCCACCGGATAGGAGCCGAGGACCTTGATCTGCGCCGAGTGTGCTTCCAGTTCGGCCAGCGCGGCCTGCATCGGCGCGTCGTCGATGTGGCCGGCCAGGTCGATGAAGAAGCCGTACTCCCACTTGCCGTGGTGCGAAGGCCGCGACTCGATGCGGTTCATGCTGATGCCGTGGCGTGCGAACGGACTGAGCACGTCGAACAGCGCACCCGGCTTGTCATGGATGAAGACCAGCACCGAGGTGCGGTCATGGCCGGAGGTCGGGAAGATGTTGCGGCCCACCACCAGGAAACGGGTGGTGTTGTCGGCATCGTTCTGGATCGGCTTGGTCACCACCTTCTTCAGGCCGTACACGTGGCCGGCACTTTCGCCACCGATGGCCGCCGCATCGTCGGCGTTGCGCGCGCGGCGTGCGCCTTCGGCGTTGCTGGAGACCGGAATCTTCTCGGCCTTGGGCAGGTTGGCGCGCATCCACGCCGAGGTCTGCATGAACGACTGCGGGTGGCCGTAGACGCGTTCGATGTCCTCGATGCGGCCGCTGCGCGACATCAGGTACTGCTGCACGCGCAGTTCCACTTCGCCGCAGATCTTCAGGTTGGAGGTCAGGAACATGTCCAGGGTGATCTGGATGGTGCCCTGCCCCGAGTTCTCCACCGGCACCACGCCGAAATCGGCGTTGCCCGCTTCCACTTCCTGGAAGACTTCTTCGATGCTGGCCAACGGCAGGCCCAGCGCCGAGCGACCGAAATGCTTGAGCACGGCCTGCTGGCTGAAGGTGCCTTCCGGGCCGAGGTAGCCGATCTTCAATGGCTCCTGCTGGGCCAGGCAGGCCGACATGATCTCGCGATAGACGTGCACCAGCACTTCATCGCTGAGCGGGCCTTCGTTGCGGTCCACCACCATGCGCAGCACCTGTGCTTCACGCTCGGGGCGGTAGTAATCGACGGCGGCGGCAAGCTTGCCCTTGGCCTTGCCGACCTGGTGGGCGAACTGCGCGCGCTCGGCGATCAGGCGCTGGATGTCGCGGTCGATCTGGTCGATCTTCGAACGCACGTCGGCCAGTGCCAGCGGCGCCTGGGTGGGGGCCGGCGTCGATGCAGCCCTGGCCTTGGACGTGCCCTTGGACGCAGCGCTGTCCTTGGCCGGTGCGGCCTGCTTCGGCGCCTTCTTGCTGGATTTGCTTGCCATCGGAATTCCCTGTTGCGTGGGCACGCACCCGACGGTGCGCGCCGTTCATTGCTCAGCCGTAGCGCTGCTGGAAGTCGGCCATGAAGGCGACCAGCGCCTCCGCACCCGCCAGCGGCATGGCGTTGTACAGCGAAGCACGGATGCCGCCGACCACCTTGTGACCCTTCAGCGCCAGCAGCCCGGCGGCCTTGGCCTCGGCGACGAAACGCGCATCGAGGTCGGCGTTGGGCAGGAAGAACGGGATGTTCATCCGCGAGCGCGCCGCGTGCGCGACTTCATTGCGATAGAAGCCGCCGGACGCATCGATGGCGCCGTACACCAGCGCGGCCTTGGCCGCATTGCGCCGGGCGAACTCGGCCACGCCGCCTTCGGCCAGCATCCACTTGAACACCAGCCCCGCCAGGTACCAATTCCAGGTGGGCGGGGTGTTGAGCATCGAGTCGCGCGCCACGTGCGAGCGGTAGTCGAAGATGTCCGCGCGCGGCTGGCCACTGCGCTCCAGCAGGTCGCGACGGATGATCATCACCGCGATGCCGACCGGGCCCAGGTTCTTCTGCGCGCCCGCGTAGATGACGCCGTAGCGGCGCACATCCAGCGGTTCGCTGGCGATGGACGAACTGAAATCGGCCACCAGCGGCACATCGCCGGTATCGGGCACGTCACGGAACTCGACGCCGTGGATGGTCTCGTTGGCGGTGATGTGCACATAGGCCGCATCGGGCGAAAGCTGCCAGCTGCTGCGCGCGGGCAGCTCGCGGTAGCCCCCGTCCTCGCTGCTGCCAGCGATGTTGACGTCCACATAGGGGCCGGCCTGCTTGACCGCCGTCCTGCCCCAGTGGCCGCTGACCACGTAGTCGGCACGCTGGCCGGGGCTTGCGAAGTTCAGCGGGATCAACGCCTGCTGGGTGGTGGCGCCGCCGGACAGGAACAGCACGGCGTAGTCCTCGGGAATGTCGAGCAGGCGGCGCAGGTCCGCCTCGGCCTCGGCGGCGACGGACATGAATTCCGCACCGCGATGGCTCATTTCCACGATCGAGGCGCCGGTACCGTGCCAGTCCAGCATTTCCGCCTGCGCCTGGCGCAGGACCGATTCCGGCAAGGTTGCAGGGCCGGCACTGAAGTTGAACGCGCGCGTCATGTCACACCTGTGGGGCAAGATCCCTAGTATGCCGCAGTGCACCAGCCTTGCGGCCTTGCGCGGCAAGGGAAATTTGGTTTCATCGGAATCCATCGCCCGCGGCACTGCGCCAGCAGTCGCCGACCTGGGCCGGCGCCTGCCCGAAGCACGGAGACGACAGGCTCAGCGCGCGCCGAACCAGAGCAGCAGGCTGAGCAGCGCAGCCAGCAGCAGTGCGCTGACCAGCAGCCACGGCCAGCGGCGGACCCGGCGCGGAGGAAGGGGCTCGGCAGGCGCCCGTTCGGCCTCGTGGCTGGACTCATCCTCGGCCGCCAGCGGCCGCCGGCGCGGATCACGCGGCACTTCCAGCACGAAACGGTGCTGGCCATCGAATACCACCTGGTCGCCCGGCTGCAGCCAGCAGTGGCGCACGGCCACGCCGTTGACGCAGGTGCCATCGGCGCTGCCCAGGTCACGCAGCAGGACGCGATCGCCGTGCACTTCCACGCGCGCGTGCTGTTCGGCGAACGCCGGATCGTCGATGGCGATGTCGGCCTCGGTGCCGCGGCCGATCACGCGGGCGCGCGACAAGGTGAAACTGCGGCCATGGTGCAGGCCACCGACGCCCCGCAACAGGCGCTGCTCGTCGCCGGCATCCTCGCCGTCCGGTGACGGCGCCTGCAGCAGGCTCTCGGCTTCGCCCCGCAGGACCATTTCCACGCCATCGACGTACACCGCATCGCCGGCGCGCAGCAGCGCCATGCGCCGTACCGGACGGCCGTTGACATGGATGCCGCGGATGCCGTTGCCGACCTGGAGCCAGAGGCCGCGATCATCCATGCAGAACTGCGCCAGCAGCAACGCGCCGTTGCCCGCTTCGCCCAGCCGCACGCTGCCGTTGGCATGGCGCACGATGCGTTGCACCCCGGGCCGCAGCGGCTGGTCGGGCTGTTGTTGTTGACTGAAGTGAACAAGCAGGTTCTGCACGCGGCGCAGCCTAGCAGGTTGGCCGGCATCGAAGAAGAACCCCGGATGAGCGCTTGGCGCGGACGCGATCGATGCGCACAATGCTCGCCCTCTCTGATCACCCCGCCCTGCGCCAGGAGCCTGCATGTCCACCATCGATGTCCGCCACGCCCATGCCCTGCCCGACGCACAGGCGCGCGAGGCGATCGAACAGGTTGCCGCCAAGCTGGCCGAGCGCTTTGGCCTGAAGTCCTCGTGGAGCGCCGATGTGCTGAATTTCTCCGGCAGCGGCGTGGACGGCGCGATCGAGCTGCAGCCGGGCGCCGTGCGGGTGACCGCCAAGCTCGGCTTCCTGCTGTCGGCAATGAAAGGCATGGTCGAAAGCGAAATCCAGCGCGTGCTGAAGGAAAAGCTGGGCTGAACCACGACAGCGGCCGTCACGGCCCTGCAACGGCGGCGCGCGCTACTCTCGGGGCAGGTCCAACTCCCACGGGAAGTGCGATGAACCGCTACGAAAACGACGACCGCCGCGACGACGACGCCACCTTTGGTGAACAGGCCGGACGCTTCTCACGCAAGCTGAGCGATTCGGCCCAGCAGGTCTGGCTGGCCGGACTGGGTGCGCTGGGCCGGGCACAGGCCGAAGGCAGCCGTTTCTTCGATGGGCTGGTGAAGGAAGGCGAGGCCTGGGAGGCCCGCCGCCGTGAGCGCGCCAGCGAGCAGGGCCCGGGATGGCGCGACAACGTCGAGTCCTCGCTGGATGAGGCGCGCGAGAAGGCCTCGGGCACCTGGAACAAGGTCGAAAAGGCCTTCGACGACCAGGTGCAGGGCGTGCTCAAGCGCCTGCATGTGCCCACCGCCGACGAGCTCTCCGCGCTGGAGGCACGCCTGGACGCCCTGCATGCGCGCCTGGCCAAGCTGGAGACGCGGGCGGCCTCGGGCAGCGATGCGCCGGCGCCGGGCAGCCACCAGTCGCCGGGCAGCGTGCCCTGACGATGGATTGTTGCAATGCAATAAAATTTGCCTGACAATCGCGAGCAACCCGCCAATCGCTTCGCCTGCCGTTTGTTCCCTCCCCTCACGGCTTCAGGATTGGCGGGTTTTTCGTGCCTGCGGAACGCCGATCTGAGCGTTCCATCACGCTTGCTGTGGGGAACGTCCTGACCCTGCCAGGCAGTGCGCGCTTTACACTGTCTGCTTCCGTTTTCGCCCCTTCCGCGCTCTCCCTGCATGCTTCCCTGGATTCTGGCCCTGCTGTCGGCCCTGCTTATCTGTTCCCTGGCCGTGGTTCACCTGTGGTGGATCAAGCGGCGGCAGAAGGAGATGCAACTGGGCCTGCAGGCCTTGGCCGGCATGCACTGGCGGGAGTTCTCCGCGCTGGTCAAGCGGATGCTGCGCGAGCAGCGCGGCCTGCGCGAACTGGAGGTTCCTGCCGAGGATGCCCGCGAGCCCAGCAGCGATTTCCTGCTCAGCGATGGCCCCAATACCTGGCGGGTGTCCTGCAAGCATGGCCTGGCCTATCGCATCGGTACCGCTGCGGTGAACGAACTGGGCGCGGCAGCGCGGCTGGCCGGGGCCAAGGGCGGCGTGCTGATCACCGAAGGCCGGATCCAGCGCGATGGCCGTAGTGCCGCCGAGCTGCAGGCCGTGGAGGTGCTGGACGGCCCGCGCCTGTGGCCATTGCTGCAGCCCTATCTGCCGGCCGACATCGATGCGCGCGTGCGCGCCACTGCACGCCACGAGGCCCTGCGTCGCATCGCCATTGCCGCGTTGGCCTCGGTAACCGTCGGCCTGCTGGTCGGCCTCGGCCTGCAGGGCCTGCACCTGGCGTCACCGGCGCCGCAGGCGGTGACCGCCCCTGCCTCCGCCGACATCGCCGCCGCGGCGCCTGCCGCTGTCTCCCAGGCGCCCGCACCGGCAGCGGCAGCGCCTGCTGCTGCCGTTTCCACGCCGGCAGACGATGGCCACAGCGACCCCAACCCGGATATGGCGACCCTTGACCGCTACCAGGCGGATCTGGCCCGGGCGCTGGCTGGCCAGCCCGGCATTGCCAGCGGCGTCTGGCTGACCCGGCAGACCCTGGCGATCAACCGCACCGGCGAACTTGACGATGTGTGGCCGCGCGTCTGCACACAGGTCCTGCGCTACCCCGCGCTGCGCACGGTGCGCGTGCAGCTCAATGCCCGCCCCGGCGTGGATGAGCCGGTGCGCTGGCGGCAGTGCGCGACGTATTGATCTGAACGCGCGGAAGCGTGCGCGCTAGCGCGCGCCGGGCGCGAAGCGGGCCACCAGATCCCAGGCGTCGCCGAGGAACACCTGGCGCACGCGGGTGATGGGCTGTTCGCCCCGCCAGGTCAGGCGTTCGATCACCAGGCAGGCGGTGCCCGGCTTCACGTCCAGCAGGCGGGCAGACGCCGTGTCCGCACCCCACGCGCTGATGCGGTGCTGCGCCCGGGTCCAGGACACGTTCTGCAGCAGCCAGCTGCCCGGCGCGGTGGTGCTGAAGTCCACCTCCAGCACCTCCGGTACACCCACCGGGCTGATCAACCGGTGCTCCAACGCCAGCGGGCGGCCGTCGGCCAGATGCAGACAGCGCATCGCCAGCAGCATTTCACTGCCGGCCAGCTCCACTTCACCGGCATTGCCGGCGTCGGCCAGGCGCAGCTCGCGCTGCAGCAGCCGGTACCCGTACTGGTGGCCACGCGAGCCGACCTCCATCGCGATGTCCGGAATCTCCAGCGCCACCTGTTCCAGATGCGGTGGCTGCCGGGCGACGAACGAACCGGCCCGGCGGCGACGCTCGATCATGCCGCTCTCGGCCAGCGCGGTCAGCACCTTGTTGACGGTCATCCGCGAGCAGCCGTACTGCTCCATCAGTTCGTGCTCATAGGGGATGCGGAAACCCGGCGCCCACTCTCCGCTGAGAATGCGGCTTTCCAGGTCGCTGCGGATGCGCTGGTTGAGCGTGGCGGACTTGCTGGCCTTCACGTGACAGGTCTCGATGGCGGGAAGCGATCAGCCCAGCACGCCGTGCAGGGCGGTAGCGAAGGCGGTGGTGATCGCCTCGCGCTGGAGGTGGCGGCCTTCGGCCACGCATTGGCGGCCATGGCGCCAGACCGATCGCAGCGCGCCATTACGTGCGGCGAACACCCAGCTGTCAAGCCATGCGTCATCCCGTCGCGCCTGCAGCGCGGGGTGTGCGGCGTCCAGTTCGAGCAGGTCGGCACTGGCCCCGACCTGCAGACCTGCGGCCACGCCCAACGCCTGTGCACCACCGTGCAGTGCGCCTTCGAACAGGAAGCGGCCGGTGCTGCGGGTGGCATCCGGGGCCAGTACGTTGCGACCGCGCAGGGTCAGGCGCTGGCCGTATTCGAGCAGGCGCAGTTCTTCGGCCGCATCGATCAGGACATTGGAATCGGAGCCGACACCGAAGCGCCCGCCCTCGCGCGCGAACGCCTGCATCGGGAACAGGCCGTCGCCCAGATTGGCTTCGGTGATCGGGCACAGGCCGGCCACGGCCTGGCTGGCCACGATGGCGGCGCGCTCATCGTCGGTGATGTGGGTGGCGTGCACCAGGCACCAGCGCGCATCCACCGGTGCATGGTCGTACAGCCACTGCACCGGACGCTGGCCGCTCCAGGCCAGGCAGGCCTCGACTTCACGCATCTGCTCGGCGATATGGATGTGCACCGGGCCGTCGGTCAGCGGCAGCAACGCACTCAATTCCTCGCCGGTGACTGCACGCAGGCTGTGCGGCGCGATGCCGAGCACCGCGTCCGGCAGCGCGGCCAGTGCCGGCTTGGCGGCGTCCAGCAGCTGCGCGAAACCGTCCACGTCGTGGATCAGGCGACGCTGCGCCGGATTCGGCGGCGCGCCACCGAAATCGGCATGTGCATAGAACACCGGCAGCAGGGTCAGGCCGATACCGGTCTGGTCGGCCGCCGCCGCGATCCGCGCACTCATCTCAGCGCGGTTGGCATAGGCGCGACCATCGGCGTCGTGGTGCAGGTAATGGAATTCGCCGACGCGGGTGAAGCCGCTTTCCAGCATTTCCATGTAGGCCTGGGCGGCGATGGCCTGCACTGCGTCCGGGCGCAGATGGGCCAGGAAGCGGTACATCAGCTCACGCCAGCTCCAGAAGCTGTCACCGTCACCGCCGCCGATCTCGGTCAGCCCGGCCATGCCGCGCTGGAAGGCGTGGCTGTGCAGGTTGGGCAGGCCCGGCACCAGGATGTCGACGCGGGTGTCGCCGTGCTGGGCGCCCTGCCCCATGTGGATCGCCGTGATGCGGCCGTCCTGCACCTGCAGGCGGACATCGCGGGCCCAGCCATCGGCCAGCAGGGCTTGGGCGGCATGGAAACAGGACGGGGAACGCGAATCGGACATGGCTGGACAACCCGAAATGGACACCTATATTGTATAGACATATAAGCACAGCCGCAGTGTGGATGCCATGCATGTCGATATCCTCTGGTCCAACGTCCATCTGATCACCCTCGACGGTGAGGGCCTGGGTGTCCTCCGTGACGGCGTGCTGGCCTGCGCGGGCGGCCGCATCGTCCACGTCGGCCCGGCCGGCAGCGATGCCCATCTGCAGCCGACCACCCGCATCGACGGCGAAGGCCGCTGGGTCTCGCCCGGCCTGATCGACTGCCACACCCACCTGGTCTACGCCGGCAACCGCGCCAACGAATTCGAGCAGCGCCTGCAAGGTGTGAGCTATGCCGACATCGCCCGCGCGGGCGGCGGCATTGTCTCCACCGTGCGCGCCACCCGCGCCGCAACGCCAGCCCAGCTTGCCGCCGAGAGCCGTCCTCGCCTGCTGGCGATGCGCGCCGAGGGCGTGACCACGATCGAGATCAAGTCCGGCTACGGCCTGACCCTGGACGACGAGCGCAAGCAGCTGCAGGTCGCACGCGCGCTGGGCGAGGAATGCCGGGTGAATGTGGTGCCGACCTTCCTGGGCGCCCATGCGGTTCCCCCGGGCCGCCAGGCGCAGGAGTACATCGACGAGGTCTGCGACGTGATGATTCCGGCCATCGCGGCCGAGAGCCTGGCCGAAGCCGTGGACGTGTTCTGCGAGAACATCGCATTCTCCCCTGCGCAGGCGCGGCAGGTGTTCGACGCCGCACGCGCGAACGGACTGGCGGTGAAGATCCATGCCGAGCAGTTGAGCAACCAGCACGGCGCAGAGCTTGCCGCCGGCTTCGGCGCGCTGTCGGCCGATCACATCGAACATCTGGATGACGCCGGCATCGCCGCCATGGCGGCGGCCGGCACCGTTGCCGTGCTGCTGCCGGGCGCGTTCTATTTCACCCGCGATACCACCCCGCCGCCGATTGCCGCGCTGCGTGCAGCGGGTGTGCCGCTGGCACTGGCCACCGACAGCAACCCGGGCACCTCGCCGCTGACCAGCCCGCTGCTGGCGATGAACATGGGCGCGACCCTGTTCCGCCTGACGGTGGACGAGTGCATCGCCGGCTTCACCCGCGAAGCAGCGCGTGCGCTGGGCCATGGCGACCGCATCGGGCGCCTGGTCGTGGGCATGGACTGCGACCTGGCGATCTGGGACATCGACGCGCCCGCCGACCTGGTCTACCGCATTGGATTCAACCCGCTGCACGCGCGCGTGGTGCGCGGTCAGCCCGACCTGCCTGCCTCCTGGAGCAACACATGAGCAACACCCTGGTTCTTCGCCCCGGCCATGTCACCCTCGCCCAGTGGCGACAGGTCTATCGCGGTGCGCCGCTTGCGCTGGATCCGGCGGCGCTGCCGGTGGTACGCGCCAGTGCCGCCGCCGTGGCGGCCATCGTCGCCAAGGGTGCGCCGGTGTACGGCATCAATACCGGCTTCGGCAAGCTGGCCAGCGTGCGCATCGAGCGCGAAGACCTGGCCACGCTGCAGCGGAACATCGTTCTTTCGCACGCCGCAGGCGTGGGTGAGCCGATGCCCGCCAGCGTGGTGCGGCTGATGATGGCGCTGAAGCTGGTCAGCCTGGCCCAGGGGGCTTCCGGTGTGCGCGAGGAGACGCTCCTGCTGCTGGAGGCGATGCTGGTCAAGGGCGTGTTGCCGGTGGTGCCGGCGCAGGGCTCGGTCGGCGCATCGGGTGACCTCGCACCGCTTTCGCACCTGGCCAGCGTGATGCTGGGCGTGGGCGAAGCCTTCATCGGCGATGAGCGGCTGCCAGCCCGTGACGCACTGGCGCGGGCCGGCCTGCAGCCGGTTGAACTGGGCGCAAAGGAAGGCCTGGCCCTGCTCAATGGCACCCAGTTCTCCACCGCCTATGCACTGGCCGGCCTGTTCGAGATCGAGACCGTGTTCCAGGCCGCGCTGGTCACCGGCGCACTGTCGGTGGAAGCGGCGAAGGGATCGGATACACCGTTCGATCCGCGCATCCATGCCATTCGTGGTCAGCGCGGACAGATCGCCACGGCCGCCACGCTGCGCACGCTGATGCAGGACTCGGGCATCCGTGAATCGCATCGCGACAACGACGTGCGGGTGCAGGATCCGTATTGCCTGCGCTGCCAGCCGCAGGTGATGGGTGCGGCACTGGACATCCTGCGCCAGGCCGCCACCACGCTGGAAATCGAAGCCAACGGCGTGTCCGACAATCCGCTGGTGTTCACCGACACCGGCGAGGCGCTGTCCGGCGGCAACTTCCACGCCGAGCCGGTGGCCTTCGCGGCCGACATGCTGGCGATGGCGGTGTGCGAGATCGGTTCGATCAGCGAACGCCGCCTGGCCATGCTGGTGGATCCGGCACTGTCCGGCCTGCCGGCTTTCCTGACCCCGCGCCCCGGCCTGAATTCCGGCTTCATGATTCCGCAGGTGACCGCCGCCGCGCTGGTGTCCGAGAACAAGCAGCGGGCCTATCCGGCCAGTGTGGATTCGATCCCGACCTCGGCCAACCAGGAAGACCACGTGTCCATGGCCGCACACGGTGCGCGCCGGCTGATGCAGATGGCCGAGAACGCGGCCAATGTGATCGGCATCGAGCTGCTGGCCGCCGCACAGGGCTGTGACTTCCATGCGCCGCTGCGCTCCAGCGCTGCCCTGGAGAACGTACGCGCCACCCTGCGCGCGCAGGTGCCGACCCTGCAGGAGGACCGCTACTTCCACCCGGACATGGTGGTTGCCACCTCGCTCGTGCGCAGCGGCGCGCTGGCACGGGGCCTGGAAGCTGTCCTGCCGACCGTGGAGCCGCAGGCATGAATGCCCACCCCGACTGGCTGACGGTGCACGAGGGCGATGCTCCGCTGATCGTCAGCTTCCCGCATACCGGCAGCGAACTGCCGCACGATCTGATCGGCGACTATCACTCGCCGTGGCTGGCGCGTCGCGATACCGACTGGTGGGTGCACGAACTGTACGACTTCGCACGCGGCATGGGCGCGACCACCGTGCGGTCGGCGATCTCGCGTTCGGTGATCGATCTCAACCGCGATCCCAGCGGGGTATCGCTGTACCCGGGCCAGAACACCACCGGCCTGTGCCCGCTGACCACCTTCGACAACCAGCCGCTGTACCACGCCGGGCGCGAGCCGGACGAAGCGGAGATCGCGCGCCGTCGGGACACCTATTTCGCGCCTTACCACGACGCGCTGGCCGCGCAGATCGCGCGGCTGCGCGCACGTCACGGCACGGTGGTGGTGTATGACGCGCACTCGATCCGCTCGCACATTCCACACCTGTTCGACGGTGAACTGCCGCAGTTCAATCTCGGCACCGCCGGTCCGTCCGGCGCACCGGATACCTCCTGCGACAACGCACTGAGCGACGTGGTGGAGAACCTGCTGAAGATCAGCGGCATGAGCCAGGTGCGCAACGGCCGCTTCAAGGGCGGCTGGATCACCCGACACTACAGCAACGTGGCCGGCGGCGTGCACAGCCTGCAGATGGAGCTGGCCTGTCGCGGCTACATGCACGAACCCCTGCCGGACCAGGTGGACGAGCACAGCTGGCCCACCCCGCTCGACCCCGACCACGCCGCACCGCTGCGCCACACCCTGGCGCAGGTGCTCAATGCCTGCCTTGAATTTGCTACGAACCGGAGCGCCGCATGACCCGCAACGACCCGTCCCGCACCCTTGCCGCACCGACCGGCACCACGCTCAACGCCAAGAGTTGGCTGACCGAAGCACCGCTGCGCATGCTGATGAACAACCTGCATCCGGACGTGGCCGAACGGCCGCAGGAACTGGTGGTGTACGGCGGCATCGGCCGCGCCGCGCGCGACTGGGAGAGCTTCGATGCCATCGTCGAAACGCTCAAGCTCCTGGACGATGACCAGACCCTGCTGGTGCAGTCGGGCAAGCCGGTGGGCGTGTTCCGCACGCATGCCGATGCGCCGCGCGTGCTGATCGCCAACTCCAACCTGGTGCCGCGCTGGGCCAACTGGGACCACTTCAACGAGCTGGATAAGAAGGGCCTGGCCATGTACGGCCAGATGACCGCCGGCAGCTGGATCTACATCGGCGCACAGGGCATCGTGCAGGGCACCTACGAGACGTTCGTGGAAATGGGCCGCCAGCACTTCGGCGGCGATCTCACCGGCAAGTGGTTGTTCACCGGCGGCCTGGGCGGCATGGGCGGCGCGCAGCCGCTGGCGGCAGTGATGGCGGGTGCCTCCTGCCTGGCGGTCGAGTGCCGAAGGAGCAGCATCGACATGCGCCTGCGCACCGGCTACCTGGACACCTGGACCGACAACCTGGACGAAGCACTGCGCCTGATCGATGAAGCCTGCAAGGCGGGCACGCCGAAATCGGTGGGCCTGCTCGGCAACGTTGCCGATGTGCTGGCCGAACTGCTCAAGCGCGGCGTGAAGCCGGACCTGCTGACCGACCAGACCTCCGCGCACGACCCGGTGAACGGCTACCTGCCGCAGGGCTGGACCGTCGAACAATGGGACGAGAAGCGGGTTTCCGCGCCGAAGGAAGTGGAAAAGGCCGCGCGTGCCTCGATGGCCAACCACATCCGCGCCATGCTCGGCTTCCACGCACTGGGCGTGCCGACCGTCGATTACGGCAATAACCTGCGGCAGATGGCGCTGGAAGAAGGCGTGGCCAATGCCTTCGATTTCCCCGGCTTCGTCCCGGCCTACATCCGTCCGCTGTTCTGCCGCGGCATCGGCCCGTTCCGCTGGGCCGCGCTGAGTGGCGATCCGGAAGACATCGCCAAGACCGACGCCAAGGTGAAGGAACTGATTCCGGACAACCCGCACCTGCACCGCTGGCTGGACATGGCCGCCGAGAAGATCAAGTTCCAGGGTCTGCCGGCGCGCATCTGCTGGGTGGGCCTGGGTGACCGCGATCGGCTGGGGCTGGCCTTCAACGAAATGGTCGCCAACGGTGAGCTGAAGGCGCCGGTGGTGATCGGCCGCGACCACCTGGACAGCGGCAGCGTCGCTTCGCCGAACCGCGAAACCGAAGCCATGGCCGACGGTTCCGACGCAGTCTCCGACTGGCCGCTGCTGAACGCGCTGCTCAACACCGCCAGCGGTGCGACCTGGGTATCGCTGCACCACGGCGGCGGCGTGGGCATGGGCTTCTCGCAGCACGCCGGCATGGTCATCGTCTGCGACGGCACCGAGGCGGCCGCCAAGCGCATCGGTCGTGTGCTGTGGAACGACCCGGCCACCGGCGTGATGCGCCACGCCGATGCCGGCTATGAGATTGCCCTGGAGTGCGCGAAGGAAAAGGGGCTGGACCTGCCGGGCATTCTGAGCTGATCGTGACCCGGGTGTCGCCGGGCATGGCCCGGCGCTCCCGGAGCGGTACCTGCGATGCCGGGCATGGCCCGGCGCCATGCGCTTGACCCCGCCCCCGCCGCTGACCAAGATGCGCCATCGCCACTGACGGATCATCGCGATGTACCGCGCCCTTGCCGCGCTCTTCTGTGCCTTGACCGTTGCCCTGCCTGCTCTGGCGGGGGATGTTCGCAACGATCTTCCGACCCGGATGGATGCGCAGTTGCAGGCCAACCGCGAACGCTATGGCATCGCCGGCCAGGCGGTACTGGTCGCACACAACAGCCAGGTGCTGTACCAGGGCGCCAGCGGTGAACGTGATCCCGCTACCCATTCACCGGCCACCGTCGATACCATCTTCGCCGCGCAGTCGATGGCCAAGCTGCTGACCAGCACGCTGGTGATGCAGCTGGTCGATGAGGGCAAGGTGGATCTGGATGCACCCGCCAGCCGCTACGTGCCGGACTTGCCCGCAGCATGGCAGGCGATCCGTGTGCGTGATTTCCTCAACCACAGCTCCGGTATCGGCGAGTACTACGAGCGGGTGAACAACCGCTGGGTGAGCAACGGCTACAACGGTCTCGCACCCGATCTCGCCGCCGCACTGAAGGTCGCTGGTTCGGCACCGATGCAGTTCGCCACCGGCAGCCGCGTGCAGTACACGCAGGCCAACTATCTGGTGCTGACCGCATTGCTGCAAACGCATTACGGCAGGCCCTACCCGGCGATCGCCCGCGAACGCATCCTGCAGCCGTTGAAGATGGCCAGCACCTCGTGGGGTGTCGCCAGCGTGCCAGCCCAGCGCGCGGCCGTGCCGTACATCGGCAAGGATGGGCAGCTGCAACCGGCCAACGAAGACCCGTGGCCGGACTACGGCTGGGGCCATGCCGATCTGCAGACCAGCGTGGGCGACATGAACCGTTTCCTGCAGGCGCTGGCCACCGGCAAGCTGCTGCGTACGGCAACACTGGAAAAGCTCTGGCAGCCGCAGAGGCTGACCGATGGCCGCAGCAATTTCTTCTCCACCGGCTGGGATACCACGCGCAGCGATGGCTACACCCAGGTCGGTCATGATGGTGGCACCCGCGTGCGCGCGCGGCTGGCGTACAAGGACACCCTGGCCAGCGGCTACTGGCTGTTCGTGTACCTCACCAACGGCAGCGCCCGCAACGTCTGGTCGAGCACCCTGGTGGAGAGCACGATGGCCGTCGCCGCACCCAAGGTGTTTCCGCACGCTGCGCTGTCCGAACGCCTGATTGCCTATGCGTTGGACGATGACGCAGGGGCTGCACAGGCAATGCGGGCCTGGCTGCGCGACGACCACGGCGTCACCGGCAGCGAGCTGGAACGTGCGATCAACAGCGATGGCTACGCCATCTTCGCGAACCTCGGTGCGCGCAGCGCGTTGAAGGTATTCGCCCTCAACACCGAGCTGTATCCGGATTCGGCCAATGTGTGGGACAGCCTGGCCGAGTGTCATGCGGCATTGGGTGAGAAGGATGTCGCAGAGCGGCTGTATGCGAAGTCGAAGGCGCTGGCGAAACCGTCTTTGTAGAGCCGAGCCGATGCTCGGCTCCGTAAAAAAAGCAGCCGAGCATGGGCTCGGCTCTACAGGTGCACCAGCCCCATACGCCGGTGATGGGTGACGTGGCGCCGTCGACCTGTTAACTTTCGCGCCACTTTCATGGTTTACAGCATTTCCGCATGTCGCTCGCGCCGTACTGCCCTACCCCGTCGCTGCTGTTCCTGGCCGTCTCGTTTGGCCTGGCCCCAACCGCCCAGGCCGCTCCGCAGGCCACCACCCTTGATGCCGTGCAGGTCACTGCGGCCGATGCCAGCGCACAGGCACGCGAAGCGCTGAAGCGCGTACCCGGCGCCAGCAACGTCATCGACGTGGCAAAGGCCGACAGCCGACTGGCCAGCAGTGCCGATGTACTCGCCTTCCAGCCGGGCATCAGTGCGCAGTCGCCGGGCAACGAGGGCACCAAGGTGTCGATCCGCGGCTCAGGCATCAACCGTGGGCCGGGCGCGCATGCCTCGGGCATTGCCGTGTCCCTCGACGGCCTGCCGTTGACCGGCCCCGGCGGCACGCCCTACGAACTGCTGGAACCGCTGTGGCTGTCGCGGGTGGAGGTGCTGCGCGGCGCCAACGGCTTCGAGCGCGGCGCGCTGGCGCTGGGCGGTGCCATCGACTATGTAAGCCGCAGCGGCCGTGATTCGGCCGGCGTGCAGCTGCACTACGAAGCGGGCAGCCGTGGCTACCAGAAACGCGGCATCAGCTGGGGCGGTGTCAACGGCGATCTCGATTACTTCCTGGCCTACACCGATACCGAGTTCGATGGTTATCAGCGCCATGCGCGCGGCGACGGCAAGGGCGCGATGGCCAACATCGGCTGGCAGATCACGCCCGACCTGCAGACGCGTTTCTTCGTTCGCTACCGCGAAACCAATCACGAAACGCCCGGTCGCTTGACCCGCGATCAGATCCGCAACGATCCGCATGCGGCGAACGCGGCCAACCTGGCCATCGATGCGCGCCGCCCGCAGCCGGGCAGTACCTGGGTCGGTAATGTCACCACGCTGCAGATCGACGAGGATTCTTCGCTGCAGGCCGGGCTGGTCTATCACACGTATCCGATGGACTTGAACGAGAGCCTGTACCGCCAGCAGCTGGGCTACGCCAACCTCAACGCCACGCTGGACTACCACCACCGCCACCGGCTGTTCGGCCTGGACAGCCAAACCACGATCGGTCTGCGCGTCACCCACGATCTGGATGCCGATGTGCGCGAGTCGCTGCGCTTTGCCAGCAACGGCTATGCCGCCGGTACGCGCACGCGTGACTTCCGCCACCACGGCACCGACAGCACACTGCACGTCAGCAATACCCTCGCCTTCAATGACCGCCTGCGCATACAGACCGGGCTGGCACTGATCAACACCCGCCGCGATGTGCAGGTGACCTGGCCGAGCAGCGGCGGCCGCCTGCGCGACCACGACTGGGACTACGCACCGCGACTGGGCTTCACCTGGCAGCACAGCGCGCAGACACAGTGGTTCGGCAACCTCAGCCGCTCGGTGGAAGCGCCCCACCCGTGGTCGATGATCTGGGGTTCCAACCAGTACTTCGGGCCGGGCAACGGCCCGTCCAGCGGCCGCCAGCGCGCGCCGCTACCGATGCAGAACCAGACCGCCACGACGCTGGAACTGGGTGCACGCGGCGATGCCGTGCTGGGCCGCTGGGAGCTGACCGGCTACTACGCGCACGTGAACCACGAGCTGCTGAGCGTGGAGTTGCAACCGGTGCCGAACCTGTTCATCGCAGAAAACAACGCCAGCCCCACCGTGCACCGCGGCATCGAAGCCGGTTTGGACAGCACGCTGTGGCAGGCCGCGCCGGGGCGCCTGTCGTTGCGCCAAGCGTACACCTTCAGTGATTTCCGTTACCGCCACGACGCGCGCTTCGGCAGCAACCGCCTGCCGGGCCTGCCGCGCCACAGCTACCAGGCCGAGCTGCGCTTCGATCATGACTCCGGGCTGTACGCCGCGCTGAACACCGAATACGCCTCGCGCATCGCGGTGGACTACGCCAACAGCTACTGGGCCGACAGCCACGTGATCTTCGGCAGCCGCATCGGCTACGACGCACCCGGTGGCCGCTGGCAGGCGTGGGCGGAGATGCGCAACCTCGGCAACCGCCACTACGCGGCCACGGTCACGCCGGGCTACGACGACGCCGGCAAGGATGTCGCCCGCTCCACGCCTGGCGAAGGCCGGGGCATCTATGCAGGCGTGCGCTGGCGTTTCGATTGATCGCCCCGGGCGGCGCCGGGTGTGATCCGGCGTCGTCGTTTCAGCCACTTCGACGACGTACCCGGCAGCGTCCCACCGCGCGAACCATCGCTGGCGTGAGCTGCTGCGTGCGCTTGTGCTTGTCAGCGTGCGGGCGCCGAAACACCTGGCTGCGTCACTCCGGCCGCGCCTTGGTCACCGCTTCGATGCGATGGCCATCGGGGTCGACCACGAACGCCGCGTAGTAGAAGTCTCCGTAATCGGGGCGCGGCCCGGGCGCACCGTTGTCAGCGCCCCCGTTGGCCACGGCGGCTGCGTGGAAGGCATCCACGGCCGCTGCCGAGTCCGCGGCAAACGCTACGTGGAAACCGGGACCCGGCGCTGCGGCGTCATCACGCAGCTTCAGGCACAGCGCATCCTCATCATCGACCACCCCATAACCGATCGCGGTCTCGTCCTCGAAGACCCGGCGAAACCCAAGCGTGGCGAGTGCGGCATCGTAAAAGCGGCCTGCGGCATCGAGGTCACGGACGCCGAGGGAGAGGTGGTGCAACATGGGGACGTCCTTGTCGGGCACGCAGCAGCGCGTTCGCGTTGATTCTAGCGCGCAGGTGGCGCAACAGCCCTGAGCAGCTGCGCGGCGACCTGGTCAAACGGAGCGATATCCTGCAGCGCGCGGCACATCGCCACCGCGCCTTCCACGCTGGCAATCACCAGGCTGGCCAGCTCACCCGCAGCGGCTGGCGCATGTCCTTCGGCGATGAGCGCCGTGGCGAGATGATCGTGCCAGCGCTCGAACACCTCGGCAGCTGCCGCGCGGGGCTGGCTCGGCACCGCGTCCATCGGCTCCTCAACGGCAGCGGCCAGCACCGGGCAACCCGCGCGGAACCCGGAGCGCAGCAGGCGCTCGCGCCACATCGCCAGGAACTGCTGCAGGCCCTGCACTGCGCCGCCCTTCAGCAGCGCCACCAGCAGCGCTTCCACCTTGTCGCCGGCCATAAGCGTGGCGCGCGCCAGCAGCTCCTGCTTGCCGCCGGGAAAGTGGTGGTAGGTGGACCCCAGCGGCGCGTCGGCCAGCTTGGTCACTTCACGGATGCTGGTTGCGTTCAGCCCGACCCGAGCCAGCATCTGCGCGGCGGCATCGATCACGCGCTGGGGAGCGTCGGACGTTCGCGGACTCATGGCTGCGCCTTGCTAAGACAGTCGCCATAGACTAGCGTACCGTCGATTCTATAACACTCGTAATAATCATGAATCTCTGGTTCCGCCTGCTCCATCTGCTGCTGTGCAGTCTGTTCCGGCCCAGGCTGGAGGCGCCTTTCGGCGTGTCGCGGCTGCAGTTCCGGGTGCTGCCCAACGACCTGGACAGCAACCTGCACATGACCAACGGCCGCTACTGGAACATCTTCGATCTGGGCCGGTTGGACCTGATCCTGCGCATGGGCCTGGGCAAGGTGGCGCTGCGCGAGAAATGGGCGCCGATCGTCGGCGCCGGCACCATCCAGTTCCGCCGCGAGCTCCGGCCATTCCAGCGCTTCACCCTGGAAACACGCCTGGCCGGCTGGGTCGGCACGCGCGTGATCATGGAGCAGCGCGTGCTGGTCGGCGACGGCCAGAAGATCGCCACGCGCGCCCTGCTGGTCACCGGCATCTATGATCGCCGCGCGCGTGCATTCGTGGGCATGCAGCAGATGATGGACGCCATCGGTTCGCCGTTGCCGCCCTCCCCCGCGCTCAGCGCCGCCGCCGAAGCTCTGCTGGCTGCCGACGCCGCGCTGAAGCGCGACGACGACTGAGTTCCCGCCATCACGTCCCGACCTGCGGCATGTTCCGGCCGACCATCACCGAGCGGCGCGCCTCGCCAGCGCCTGATCGATCGCAGCCTCGGCCAGCGGTGCCATCACCGCGTAGCCTTTCGTGGTGGGATGCACGCCGTCGCCGGCCAGGTCGGCATCCAGACCGCCCTGCGCGTTGGCCAACGGCGTGTGGTAATCCAGGTAGACCAGCTGTTGTTCGTCGGCATGGCGTTTCAGTGCACGGTTCAATGCGAGCACCTTCGCGGCGGGCTCGATACCAGGCATCCAGGGGTACTCGCTGACCGGCAGCACCGAGGCCAGCACCACGCTGATGCCCTGCGCTTTCGCCAGCGCCACCATCGCCTGCACGTTGTCTTCGATCATCGCCTGCGTGGCCTGGCCGGTATTGCCGGCGATATCGTTGGTGCCGGCCAGGATCACCACCACCTGGGGATGCAGCGCAAGCACATCCTGCGGGAAGCGAACCAGCATCTGCGCCGTGGTCTGGCCCCCGATGCCACGATTGAGATACCCCTTGCCGGGGAAGAAGGCGGCACTGCCCTCAGCCCCCCAGCCCTCGGTGATCGAGTCGCCGTAGAACACCACGCGTGGCTGTCCGGGCCGGGCAGCAGGCAGTGCTGCGTTGGCGTCACGATAGCGCTGCAGCTGTGGCCAATCCGCCAGACGCTGCTGCATGAAACGGACTTCGTCCGGCCGCAGCTGCTCCACTGGCCGTGTCAGCAGCGGGTTGATGGCGGGTGCATCGGCCGCGCTCACGCCGCCGGTCATCGCCAATGCCAGCGCGATGGCGCCGGCCGTCAAAGCAGGAATGCGCATGCCGATCTCCCGTAGCGTTCTGTTCCGCACTCAGCGTGCCGCAGCGCGTGCGGCCACGCCAGTCACCTTCGCCGGCATCCACATGCCCGGCGTCCAGCCACTGGCCGCCAGGATCGCCTTCGGATCGTCCTGTTCGATCAGGGCGCGCACCGCTTCGCGCTTGTCCCTGGCCTGCAGGTAGTACGCCTTGGCGATGCGGTAGCCCACCCAGTAGCCCAGATCGTAGGGCGCGTCGGAACCGGGCGTGTAGTTGTACAGCCAGGGCGACAGATCGGTACTGTCCAGGTCCAGCGCGAATGCACTTTCGATGTGCACTTCCCTGCCCCGCGTCCATGCCGCGTGGCGTCCGTTGCCGACGTTGCCGGAAACCAGTTCGGTGATGAACTCGGCAACGCCTTCGGCCAGTGACAGGCGCAGCACCGTCGCACGCGGATCACCCTGCTCGAAATCGATCGCACCGGTCTGCTGGATGTGCACGTACTCGTGCGCGATCACATGCACGAAGCGGTCCTGCACATTGGGGTTCATGAAGTCAGCCGCGCAAAGGGCTTCCAGCCCGATCAGCACGCCTCCCGGATGGGTCAGCCCGACCGGGCGGCCGCGCCCGACCATGATCGCGACCGGTGGAAACCTCGCCTGCGGATAGATCGCCTGCAGATTGGCGAACACCTGCACCAGCCGCTGGCGTACCGCAGGCAGTTCATCCAGGCAGGTCCGGCCGTTGGCGTACATCGCCGGGTCACGACGCATGGCGTCGGCGATGCGCTCGGCGGTGACCCGTCGCCGGCTCGCGAACTCGCCCAGGCTGGGCGTCCCTTCGGCCAGGTACTGCGCCAACTGGGCGACGCTGGGCTGGCCATCGGTTGTGTCGTAAAGGGCATAGAAGCGGCTGGCGTCGGAAATCAGGATCTCGGGCCCGGGCGCTGCACCATGGGCCACGCCGGCCGTCCCGGCCAGCGCCAGGGCAAGCAGGCCACGCAGGGAAACGAACATCGATCCGTCCTTGGTGGAGACAATGCCAGGCAGGCAATCTATCACTGCGTCCCCTTCGCCGCAGCAGGCGGGTGCGGCCGTTACGCCCCTGTGCCAGACTCACCTCGGCATCTGCCATGGATGATGGCGCACCGCACGATGATGATCGTTCCCGCGTACTGGGCCGAAGCCCGCCTGCAGGCCCGTTTCCGCGGCCGGCCGGTGGTCGTGCGTCGCTTCGGATGGTCCGACACAAGCCCTGCCGACGCTCAGGCACACGCCGAGCGCCGGGCCAACGAAGCGCTCAATGCCATCCTCGCCGGGCAGGCACTGCCGCGCCGCGAGGTCCGCAGCAACTACGGCGTGGAAGGCGTGCCGATCCGCGAGCAGATCGTGCAGCGCGATGGCGGCGTGGTGATCACCCGCAACAGCTACGGTGCGCTGTGCCTGAACACTCCGGACGTCCTGTTCGCCGACATTGACCACCCGCAACCACCGGCAGGATGTGTGATGCCCGTCGTCATCACGGCAACCCTGCTGCCTGCCGTTGCCCTCATCGGCACCCTGCTCTGGCACTGGCTGGTGGGGCTGGTACTGGGCGTGGCAGCCGTGGCTCTGGTGAATACCGCGATGCTGATGCAACGCAGGCGTCGCCTGGCCGCTGCCGGTGGCGCCGAGGGCGTGGCCCTGCAGCGGGTTGCGGACTTCAGCAGGCAGCACCCGGACTGGCATCTGCGCGCGTACCGGACGCCGGCCGGGCTGCGGATACTGGCCATGCATGCCACGTTCTCCCCCGGCGACGAGGCGCTGCAGGCGTTCTTCAACGCACTGGGCACCGACACGCTGTACGCGCGCATGTGCCGGCTGCAGCACTGCTTCCGGGCCCGGCTGACACCGAAACCATGGCGTGTCGGCCTGAAGTACCGCATCCGCCCGCCCGCCGCCGCGTGGTCGGCCGAGCAGGCCGACAATCCGGACCGACTGGCCTGGATTACGGAGTATGAAAGCAAGAGTGACGGCTTCGCTGCCTGCGCCTATCTGCGCAGCTTCGGCGACACCACCCGGGTACATGCCAGGGCCGAGCATGTGCGCGACCTGCATGATCGCCTTTCGCACGCGCAGGACCGCCTGCCACTGGCGTGAGCGCGGATGCCCAGGCAGCGCTCTCCACGGACAACTTCCCTGCTGGGGCGCCTGTCCGGCCGCACCGCGATCGACCTGTCGCTGTCGAGTCTGCACCGCTGATCGCAGAGCATCCGTGGATGATCAATCTGCGGTTTCCTTGCGCAGCGCCCCGCAACGCAGCGCCTCCTGGGCAATGTCGTCTCGTAATCTGTTCTGCAACCAGCTGATCCTGAAACGTTCGCGGCTGGGTTCCCCCGCAGGCAGCAGCGCCATCAGTGCATCGCTCAACGCCGGACGCCACTGCTCCTGCGCGCCTGCCAGAACGTGCTGGTCGAAGTTCGTCGATGACACGCGCTTCCATGGCAGCATCATCGCGTACTGGGATGTGGACACCAGCACGGTTTCCAGGCGGCCCGGACGGCTTACGACCACGGTCATGCTGGGATGGTCGTCAGTCCAGAGGCCGCGGAAATGCGCTGCAACGCGCTCCTGCAGACCTTGCCCGGCCACCGCCCGGCGTGCCCAGGCCTGCTGCTGGGCGAACGAGCATCTGGCCGGCGGCGTGCTGCGCAGCTGTGGATCCAGCGTCAGCATGGTGGACCGGTCCAGCCGCGAAGCGATCAGATCCACCGTGGCGTCGCGGGTCAACGGCGCTGCCTGCAGCGCAGCCTCGAACGCTGACATCGCGCCGAACGGCAGCAGCTCCGGCACCCGCAGTTGCACGTCGGGCGCGTCAACCACCTGTACACGGGTGGTCACGCCGTAGGCATCGCGCCGGATGACCCAGCGCTCAGATACGGAACCCCAGCCAGACCAGTCGTACGTGACGTGCACGCTCATCGGCCGCTGGACCGCCGTGGCCACAGGAGAAACCAACAGCGGAGCGAGCGCCAACATCCATGCCTTCATGTGATTTCCCCGGCTCTGTACTACAGCAGCCGACCATGGCTCGGCTCCACAGGATGCAGGAAGGCCGCCCGAGGGCGGCCTTTCCATTCCTCACTTGGCGTTCTTCACGTAGGTGTCGAACCAGTTGAGCATCTCCGCCACCAGCTGCTCGTTCGACTCCAGCGCCGTATACCAGTGCGGCTCGTTCGGCAGCATCACCAGGCGGGTGGTGCCGCCGTTGCCACGGATCGCCTGGTACAGCTTGCGCGACTGGAACGGCTCGGTACCCGGATTGGCATCGTCCTCGCCATGCACCAGCAGCAACGGCAGCTTGATCTTGTCGGCGTAGAAGAACGGCGATGCCTTCAGGTAGACATCCTGTGCCTGCCAGACCGAACGCCGCTCGTTCTGGAACCCGAACGGAGTGAAGGTCTTGTTGTAGGAGCCGCTGGTCGCCACGCCCGCCTTGAACAGAGTGGTATGCGCGATCAGGTTCGCGGTCATCAGGCCGCCGTGGCTGTGGCCGGTCACGCCGATCCGGTTGCGATCCACCACGCCCATGTCGACGGCCTTGTCCACGGCCGCCTTGGCATCGGCTTCCAACTGCTCCAGGTAGGTGTCGTAGGCGTTCCTGGGATCACCGACAATCGGGAACGAGGCATTGTCGATGATCGCGTAGCCGGCCAGCAGCATCAGGCGGTACGGCTGCAGGCGGGTGAACGTCTGCTGCGAACCGGAGACCTGCCCGGCCTGCGCGGCATTGGCGAAGTCTGCCGGATAGGCGTATAGAATGGCCGGCACGCGCTGGCCTTCCCGGTAGCCGGGCGGCGTGTACAGGGTGAACGACAGGTCCACGCCGTCGGCGCGCTTGTAGGTCACCAGCTGCTTCTTGATCTGCCTCACTTCAGGCGTGGGGTCGACCAGCTTCGTCAGGGCCGTCGCGGTGGAGGTGTACTGCGCCTCGCCCTGCTTGGCGTCCGCCACAGCATCGCCCTGCTGGCGCAGGAAGGCGTTCGGCGGGTCCATCACCGACTGGTGCCACGTCAGGTAGCGGCCGGGCGTATTGCTGAAGCCCAGGAACTGCTCGTAGGCATCGGCATCGCTGCGGAACAGGCGCTCACTCTTCAGTGTGGCCAGATCCAGACGGTCCAGGAACGGGCGATCCCCCTGCGGCGAAGCGCCCTGCCCGCGCAGGAACACGTACGTCCCTTCCTGCCGCACCACCGGTGCGCCATTGGGCAGGCGCTTGAACACCAGGTTGCCCGGATCGCCGTACAGCTCGTCGCTGGACATGTCCCACAACAGGCGGCCCTCCTGCCGGGGCTTGTCCACATCGACGATGCGGGTCTGCACCCAGTGCCGGTTCTCGTCATTCTCGAACTGGAACGACACGGCCGGGTCCGCCGTCCAGGCAATGCCTTCGAAGCGCTGCGCGGTACGCGCGATCTCCACCGGCTTGCCGGTGAACGGCGCCTTGAGCATGAGCACGCGGTCACGGTGCGGCACACTCACTTTCCAGTCGCCCTTGTCCAGTGCTTCGGCATACACCAGCGTCGCCGGATCGGTGGAGCGCCAGTCGAAACCGCGCGGCCCCTCCGGCACGCCGTGCACCGGCACGCGGTCGGCCAACGGCAGGCGGGCGATGGTGGTCGTGCGCCCACTGCTGACATCCAGTACCGCGACGTCGTTGGCGAAACGCTGGTAGGTAACCGCATGCGAGAACGGTGGCTTGATCGACTCGGTCAGCACATGCACGCCGTCTGGCGCCGCACTGACATCGTTGTAGATGGCCGGCTGGCCGACCGTTCGCACGGTGCCCGCCGCGGTATCCACCACCGCCAGCTGCGAGGCCCCGTAGTAGGCGAACAACGCTTCATCATGCACGCTGGTCAGCGTGTCGCGTGCCTCGTAGGTGCTGCTCTCGCCACTGCTGCCGAGCGACTCCTGTGCATCGGGTCCGGTCGGCACGCCGCCATTGGACGGCGCCGGCCCCTGGTTGGCCGGTACCAGCTTCACCAGCAGTGCCTGGCTGCCACCCAGCCACTGCACGGTGCTGCCGAAAATCGGGTTCAGCTGGACGTTCGGTACCTGCTTGACCTGACCGGTGGCGGCATCGCCCACCCACAGCTGCACGCTGGTCTCGACTGCATTCTGGAACGCGAAGTGGCTGCCGTCGGCCGACCACAGCGCGCCACCGGCGCAGCCCTGCGGCAGGTTGACCTTGGTCTCCTTGCCGCTGCCGATCTCGACCAGGGTGAAGTCGGCCACGCAGGCCGGTATGCCATAGCCTCCGGGCGTGTCATGACGGCTGCGGTTCTTCGGCTCCAAGCGCACGCCGGCCAGTTTCAGGTAGGGCTGCGCCACCCGGCTGATCGACGGATAGGTCTGCGCGGTGGTCAGCAACAGACGCTGGCCACTGGGGTCCACGTTCGGCATTGGCGGCGGCGGTGCCTTCAGCACCTTCAGCAGATGCTCCGGCGGCTTGGCATAGTCGGCCCATGCCGGGCCTGCAGACAACAGCGTGACGGCAACGACGGCAATGGCAGCCGCCAGAGAGGTACGACGGATGAGCATCCTTATCCCCTGGTAGTGTCGGGCTGCCCGCGAGGCGGGCATGCGCCGAATCTAGCACCGCCCGGCCCGCGTTCAATGGGCCGGATGGGCTAGTCACCGGATAAGGCAAAGCGCAGGCCGGGTCACTACTGCCGGGCGTGCAGGTCCCAGGTGGCCAGATAGTCCGGGTCCACCACGATCATCCCGGTGGAGCGCATGCAGTACTCGCCCGGCTGGGCTGGCAGGTACTGGTCGAGCATGGGCGGCAGGTAGCGCTCGTGGCCATCGTTCTCGTCGGCAAGCACCACGCCTTCGAACGCGCTGATGCGCAGCACCGTGCCGGCATACTGCTCTAGCCCTTGAACCTGCCCGTCACCGCCGTAACGGGTGACGCCCACCAGCACTACCTTGCCGATCATTTCTTCGGCCTTGGCATCATCCAGAGGCGGCAGTGCCGCATTCAGTTGGTCGCTCATCCCTGTACCTCCGCATCTGGTGGAGACATCGTGGAGCAGGATCCGCGCGGCGTTTCCGCGAACGCCATGGACAGCATGTTGCCCGCGCCGTCCGGAGGATCGTGTGAAGCGCGGCACATTGCGCAGCGTGCATTCAGCATTGCCTGCGTTGCGTCGGCATGCGCGGCGTGTGCTCTGCGGCGCATGCGATGCAGCACCGTGTGCCACGCTAGAATGCGTGCATGCGCACCGTGAATGCTCTTCGTTACATTACGCCCCTGCGGGAGGGCGGCTCCCTGCCGGCCGTGGTCGAGACCGACGACGACGGCATGGCCGTACTCAAGTTCCGGGGTGCGGGCCAGGGGCCCAAGGCCCTGATCGCCGAACTGATCGCAGGTGAAATGGCCCGTACCCTGGGCCTGCCGATTCCCGAACTGCTGTTCGTCGAACTGGACAGCGAGTTCGCGCGTACCGAACCGGATCCGGAGATCCAGGAACTGATCCGCGCCAGCGAGGGCCTGAACCTGGGCCTGGATTACCTGCCCGGCGCGATCAACTACGACCCGGCGGCCATGCCGGTGGACGCCGACCTGGCGTCGCGCATCGTCTGGTTCGATGCATTCACCAGCAATGTCGATCGCACCACGCGCAACCCGAACCTGATGGTGTGGCACCGCCAGCTGTACCTGATCGACCACGGTGCAGCGATGTATTTCCACCACGACTGGGCCAACGCCGGCGATGCGTGCGAAAGGCCGTTCGTGCTGATCCGCGACCACGTGCTGCTGTCGTTCGCCAGCCGCATCGCCGAGGTGGATGCCGAGCTGGCGGCTCGCCTGACCGATGCCGAGATCGAGCGGATCGTCGGCCTCGTGCCAGACAGCTGGCTGGTCAACGAGCCGGCGTTCGACAGCCCTCAGGCTTACCGCCAGGGCTACATCGACTATCTCAAGCATCGCCTGAAGGTGCGTGCGGTGTTCGTGCAGGAGGCCATCCGTGCCCACGCTGCACACGTATGACTATGCGGTCATCCGCGTTGTACCGCGGGTGGAGCGCGAGGAATTCATCAACGTCGGGGTGATCGTGTCCTGTCCCGATGCGCGTCATCTGGAAGCAGCCATCGAGATCGACCCGGCACGCCTGCAGGCGTTCGCACCGGCGCTGGACCAGCAGGCGCTGCAACCGTGGCTGGATGCCATCGTGGCCATCTGCCGCGGCGATGCCACCGCCGGCCCCATAGCGCAGCTTCCGGCACGCGCACGCTTCCATTTCCTCACTGCCAAACGCAGCTCGATCGTGCAGATGTCCAGCACGCATGTGGGCCGCACAGCCAACCCGGCGGGTGTGGTCGAACACTTGATGACGAGGATGGTACGGGTGCCGCAGTAACACGGCAGCCCGCCACTACCGCGCAATCGCGGCGTCCTGCAGCGGCCAGCGACACCAGCCATGGGGATACTCGCCCACCTGCCTGGCCAGCCCCGCACTGACCGGGTGAGCGAGCACCTGCCGGGCCCGCACAGGCAACGAAGCATCATTGTCGATCACCTGATCGAAATAGCCGGCCTGCCAGACCGCTCCGTTGCGGCCGCGATGGCGGTTGATCAGGAAGCTGCTGCGCGCCTTGAAGCGCTGTACGCAGTATCCGGGTGGATAGCCACGCAGCTGCGCCAGCCATCGCACGTGGTCGGGCATGACAAGCCAGGCCAGCGAGGTGGTCAGCCCCTCGCGGTCCATCGCAGCCAACAGCTGCATCGCGACATCCGCATGCGCCGCGTTCTCGAACAGGCGCTGTCGATTGCAGCAGGTCAACGTGAGCAGATGGACATTGCCCATGATGGGCTCGCGGCTGACAGGGTTCGACAGGCTGGGCATGCGCAACAGCGTGCCCGCCGGCACACCGCTACTGCATCGGTGGACACCACGTCATCGGGTGGGAAATGGCCGCTTCCGGGAATCGGCGGACAGGCCCCGCCGCGAACGATGCTCAATGTTCGGGCAGGGCAAACGCCATCACGTAATCGCCGGGACGGGTCTCCATGAAGTGATGGCCTGCCGCGACGATCACCACGTACTGGCGTCCCCCCTGCTCGTAGATCATCGGGGTGGCCTGGCCCCCGGCAGGCAGCCTGGCATGCCACAGTTCCCGGCCCGTCTTCAGATCGATGGCGCGCAGCAGATCGTCGGTCGCGGCGGCGATGAACACCAGGCCGCTGGCAGTGATCACCGCACCGCCATTGTTGGGCGTTCCGATCTCGATCGGCAGGCCGGAGCGGATGCCGAATGGGCCGTTGCCGCGCGCGCTTCCGAACGGCCGGTCCCACAGCAGCGTGCCCGTGCGCAGATCGATCGCGCGGATGCCGCCATACGGCGGCTGTTTGCACGACAGGCCGGTCAATGGCAGCCGCCATCCTGCATTGACGTCGATGGCATACGGCGTACCCACCTGCGGGTCGCCTGCCCCTTCGCCAGCGCCGCGGTCGGCGCGGATCTGCTCACGCGGCAGCCATCCCCGCCGGTCGGCCTCGGCACGCGGTACCAGCCGGTTGTAGTTGGGCATGTCGTTGTAGTTGGCCACGATCACGCCCCGGCGGGTATCGATGGCCACGCCACCCCAGTCCGAGCCACCGTTGTAACCGGGATACTCGATGGAATGGCGATCACTGGTGGGCGGCGTGTAGAAGCCCTGGTAGTGCGCCCTGCGGAACTGGATGCGGCAGACCAGCTGATCGATCGGCGTGATGCCCCACATGTCACGCTCGGTCAGCGGCTGCTCGCGCCGCAGGGTGTGATAGAGCGAGAACAGCTGCGTCGGTGAGCGCTGCTCCGGTTCCACGCCGCCCTGCGGAACCCTGCGCTCTTCGGCAGGTGTCAGCAGCCGGCCGTTGCGCCGGTCGAGGATGTACAGGTCACCCTGCTTGGTCGGCAGCAGGATCGCGGGCACCTTGCCTGCCGCGGTCGGAAAATCGATCAGGCTGGCCTGCGAACCGAGGTCGTAGTCCCAGACATCCTTGCGTACGGCCTGGAAATGCCAGACCGGCTTGCCGGTGGCCACGTCGAGTGCCACCAGCGAGGTGGCATAGCGGTTCTGTTGCTCGCTGCGCGAGCCGCTCCAGTAGTCGCCGGCGGCATTGCCCAACGGCAGGTAGACCAGGCCCAGTTGTTCATCGCCGGTGGCGGTGGTCCACATGTTCGGCGTACCCCGGGTATAGACCTGCTCGCGGGGTGGCGGACCGGTGCGCTCGGGCCGCTCCATGTCCCACGCCCAGCGCAGCTTGCCGGTGATCGCGTCATAGGCCTGGATCACGCCGGAAGGCGCGTCACGGCGCTGCCCGTCCAGCACCTGGTGACCGGTGACGATCACGCCGCGCACGATGGCCGGCGGCGAGGTGATCGAGACATAGCCCGGCGGCACCTCGCCCATGTCGAGGGTGATGTCGATCTGGCCGTTGTTGCCGAAATTGACGCACGGCCGACCGCTGTCGGCATCCACTGCGATGATGCGTCCGTCCAGCGTGCCTTCGATGACGCGCGCCCAGCAGGCAGGCCGCGCGCCCGCCGCCGCGCCCGGTCGAACGCTGGGAGGTGGCAGGGGCAAGGCGAGATCGGCAGCCACATCCGCCAATGCCGCATCGGCGAATACCGGCACGGCGGGCTGCTCGTAGTAGGACACCCCACGGCAGGCGGCGGTGTACGGAATGGAGGCGTCCTTCACCTTTGGATCGAACCGCCACAGCGCCTTGCCAGTGCTGGCCTCGAGGGCGATCAGGCGGTTGCGTGCCGTGCACAGGTACAGCCGGTCGCCGATCTTCAACGGCGTGGTCTCGGCACCCCAGCGCTTCTTCGGCAGGTCGCCGGTGCGGAACTGCCAGGCCAGTTGCAGGGTAGCCACGTTGGCGGGCGTGATCTGCTGCAGCGGCGAGAAGCGGGTGGCGGCGTTGCTGCGGCCCCAGGCGGGCCAGTCACCCTCGGCGGGCTGGTCGGCCGGCTGCAGGCCGGTGGTGTCGCGGGTCGGCTCCAGGCCTGCGCTGAAGGCTGCTTCCGGGAACGGCGCATGGCCGTCCACGCTGCCGTGCGGACTGAACGCCAGGGCAAACGCGCCGACGAACACCAGCAGCAACACGGCGGCGATGCTGCACGACAGCCGTTTGGACAGCGGCGCGCGCAACGTCGGCGTCAGCAGCGCCAGAACGATGCCCAGCGCGGTGACCAGCCCCAGCCGTGGCACCCAGCGCCAGTAATCGCTGCCCGATTCCCACCCCGTCCACAGCAGCGTGCCGACGAACACCAGCGCGTACAGCAGCGCACCGCTGCGACGGTTGAGCCACAGCAGAATGCCGCTGGCCAGCAGGCCACAGCCGGCGATGAGGTAATAGGCCGAGCCACCCAGCTGGAACAGCCATGCACCCAGCCCGCCGATCACCAGGCCCAGGATGACCAGAAGCAGCGACAGGACCGTGACCAGGGGGTGGCGGCGCACAGGCGCCGGCGCGGACTGCGGCGTGGCGGACATCGGCGATCTCCGGGAGCAGCATGCTGCCCTTATCCCACCGCCGCCGTGAAGCGCGTGCGTATTCCATGCTCCCGCATACGACGACGCCCGCACGGGGCCGGCGTCGTCGGGTACCTCGTCAGCGCGACCGGATCACTCCTGCGCGGCATCCTCGCTGCCGGTGGCAGCCGGGGCGCCTTCGGCCGGGGCCGGGGCGACCGCGGCCACCTCGTCCTCGTCCTCGTCGATCGAGGCATCCATGCGCTCCACCGCCTGCAGCTTCTCGTCCTTGGACAGGCGGATCAGGGTGACGCCCTGGGTGTTGCGGCCCACGCGGCTGATTTCCGAACCGCGCGTGCGCACCAGCGTGCCGCCATCGGAGATCAGCAGCACTTCATCGCTGGAGCCCATCAGCACCGCGGCGACCAGCTTGCCGTTGCGCTCGGTGGTCTGGATGCCGATCACGCCCTGGGTACCACGCCCCTTGCGCGGATAGTCCGGCAGCGGGGTGCGCTTGCCGTAACCATTCTCGGTGGCGGTGAGGATGTACTGCAGGTTGGCGTCGTCGGCACCGTCGATCACCGCATCGCCATTGGCGACCGCTTCCTCGATACCGTTGTCGTCCTCGTTCTCGTCCTCGGCACCACCGGCACTCTCGGCCACGATCAGGCTGACCACTTCCTCGCCGGGCGGCATCCTGATGCCGCGCACGCCGGTGGCGGTACGGCCCATCGAGCGGACCTTGTCCTCGCCGAAACGCACGGTCTTGCCGTTGGAGGCGAACAGCAGGATGTCACGCTCGCCATCGGTCAGGCCGACGCCAACCAGCGCATCGCCCTCGTCAAGGTTGATCGCGATCTTGCCGCGGGCCAGACGGAAGGCGAATTCGCCCAGCGGGGTCTTCTTGACCGTGCCGTTCTTCGTGGCGAAGAACACGAACTGGCCATCGGCGTATTCGCGCACCGGCAACACGGCCTGTACGCGCTCACCCGGTTCCAGCGGAATCCAGTTGATGATCGGCCGGCCGCGTGCGTTGGAGCCGGCTTCGGGCAGCTGGTACACCGGCAGCCAGAACACCTTGCCTGAACTGGTGAAGGTCAACAGGGTGTCGTGCGTGTTGACCAGCCACAGCTGTTCGATGAAATCCTCTTCCTTGGTCGCCGCCGCGCTGCGGCCACGGCCGCCACGACGCTGGGCGCGGTAGGCGCTGACCGGCTGGCGTTTGACGTAGCCGGCGTGCGACAGGGTGACCACCACGTCTTCCGGGGCGATCAGGTCGAGGATGTCCAGGTCTTCTTCGCTGTGGCGGATCTCGGTGCGACGCTCGTCGCCGAACTCGGCCTTGACGCTGACCAGCTCCTCGCGGATCACCTGCAGCAGGCGATCGGGATCTTCCAGGATGTGGATCAGACCGGCGATCACTTCCAGCAGCTGCTTGTACTCGTCGGTCAGGCGATCCTGCTCCAGCCCGGTCAGGCGGTGCAGGCGCATTTCCAGGATCTGGGTGGCCTGGATCTCGGTCAGCTGGTAGCCGCCCTCGATCAGCCCCACGCCCTTGGGCAGGTCTTCCGGACGCGAGGCCTCGGCACCGGCGGCGCCCAGCATGGCCCCGACCAGGCCCGGCTCCCACAGGCGGGCGAGCATGCGTTCGCGCGCCTCGTTGGGATTGGGCGAGGTCTTGATCAGCTCGATCATCTCGTCGATGTTGGCCAGCGCGACGGTCAGGCCTTCCAGCACGTGGGCACGGGCACGCGCCTTGCGCAGCTCGAACACGGTGCGGCGGGTGACCACCTCGCGACGGTGGCGGACGAATGCCTCCAGCATCTGCTTGAGGTTCATCAACTGCGGGCGGCCGTCGACCAGCGCCACCATGTTGATGCCGAACACCGATTCCATCTGCGTCTGCTGGTACAGGTTGTTCAGCACAACCTCGGCAGATTCACCGCGCTTGATCTCGATGTAGATGCGCATGCCGTCCTTGTCGGACTCATCGCGCAGCTCGCTGATGCCTTCGATCTTCTTTTCCTTGACCAGCTCGGCGATCTTCTCGATCAGACGCGCCTTGTTCACCTGGTAAGGAATTTCAGTGACGATGATCGATTCGCGGCCGTTGTCGGCCACTTCGATATCCGCCTTGGCGCGGATGCGCACGCGGCCACGGCCGGTACGGTAGCCGGCGACGATGCCGGCGGTGCCGTTGATGATGCCCGCAGTCGGGAAATCCGGGCCCGGGATGTACTCCATCAGGCCGTCGACGTCGATTTCCGGGTTGTCGATCAGCGCGATGCAGGCATTGATCGATTCGCTCAGGTTGTGCGGCGGGATGTTGGTCGCCATGCCCACCGCGATACCGGCCGAACCGTTGACCAGCAGGTTCGGGAACCGGGTCGGCATGACCGTCGGCTCCAGTTCCTTCTCGTCGTAGTTGGGCTGGAAATCGACGGTTTCCTTGTCGATGTCGGCCATCAGCTCATGCGCGAGGCGCGACATGCGCGCTTCGGTGTATCGCATCGCCGCGGCGGAGTCACCGTCGATCGAACCGAAGTTACCCTGGCCATCGACCAGCATGTAACGCAGCGAGAACGGCTGGGCCAGGCGCACCAGCGTGTCGTACACCGACTGATCGCCATGCGGATGGTACTTACCGATGACGTCACCGACGATACGCGCCGACTTGAAGTAGGGCTTGTTGCTGTGCGCGTTGAGCTCGTTCATCGCGTACAGCACGCGGCGATGCACCGGCTTGAGGCCATCGCGCGCATCCGGGAGCGCGCGGCCCACGATCACGCTCATGGCGTAATCGAGGTAGCTCTTGCGCATCTCGTCTTCCAGGTTGACCTGGATGATTTCCTTGGCGGTTTCTGCCATTCGGGTTCCGTTGTCTGGTAGCGGTCCAGTCCGGCGCGGACACCTGCGGGGGTGACCATGCCGGAACCTCGATTCAACCTGTGGATACTACCACATCGGACCATTCCCCGCCTGTGTTTACAGGGGTTTTACCGGCACAAATCAGGAACTTAGGGGCAGGACGGGGCCCATCGGGCCACGCCCGGGGCTGGCCGCGGCGAACCCGGAAGATGCGCCCGGCTCCCGCGGCGCAGACCGCCTGTGCGTCTCAACCGCCGAAGGCGGCGCGCATGTTCTCCACGGTCGGGTTCAGGATCACGCCGCGCTCGGTCACGATTGCGTCGATCAGCTCGCCCGGGGTGACGTCGAACACCGGGTTCCAGGCGGCGATGCCTTCGGCCACCGTGCGCGTCCCGCCCACGCCGTACAGCTCGCCCGGATCGCGCTGTTCGATCTCGATCTGGCTGCCGTCGACGGTCTCCATGTCGACCGTCGAGGACGGCGCCACGACCATGAATTTCACGCCATGGTGGCGCGCGGCGATGGCCAGCTGGTAGGTGCCGATCTTGTTGGCGGTATCGCCATTGGCGCAGATGCGGTCGGCGCCGACGATCACCCACTGCACGGCCCCGGTCTTCATCAGGTGCGAGGCGGCCGAATCGGCGATCAGGGTGGCGTCGATGCCATCCTGCTGCAGTTCCCAGACGGTCAGGCGCGCGCCCTGCAGCCACGGACGGGTCTCGCCGGCGAACACGCGGGCGATCCGGTGCTGGGCCATGCCGGCGCGGATCACGCCCAGCGCGGTGCCGAAGCCGGCGGTGGCCAGCGAGCCGGTATTGCAGTGGGTCAGCACGCCGCTGCCGGCATCGATCAGGCCGGCGCCGAGCGCCCCCATGTGGCGGTTGGCGGCCAGGTCTTCCTCGGCGATGGCCCGCGCTTCCGCTTCAAGCAGCGTCTTCCAGTCCGCACCGGCGCTGCCCAGGCAACGACGCATCCGCGCCAGTGCCCAGGCCAGGTTGACGGCGGTCGGGCGTGAGGCGTTCAGCCGCTGCAGCGCCGGCTCAAGCTGCTGCAGGGCGAGCGGGCCATCGGCCGCCTGCACCTCACGCGCTGCCAGCACGACGCCCCAGGCCGCCGCGATGCCGATGGCCGGGGCGCCACGTACGGTCAGGGCATGGATGGCCGCGGCGACTTCATCGCTGTCCCGGCATACCACATGCTCGACCACGAACGGCAGCTTGCGCTGGTCCAGCAGTTGCAGGGCATCGCCGGTCCACAGGATCGGGCGGATGTGGTCGTAGCGGGCGTAATCGAGGTCGGTGGCAGTGTTCATGGGCCCATTGTAGGGCCACGCCCCCTCGCGCAGGCACCCGGCCGGATTCAATTCACCGAGAATTCGGCGCGGCAACCGCCGTCCACCCAGATGCCGTTGCGGCTCCAGCCCCAGGTGCTGCCCTCCACGCACTCGGTGCTGGACAGCTGCTGTCGCACCGCGGCACCGACGGAGATGCTGGCGCCGCAGAAACGGCGCTTCTTCGATTTGGATTCGCAGGTCAACCGGCGCGGCACGTCGACGAAACGGCCATCCTCATCGGCCACCTCGAAATCACCCTGGCAGCCTCGGCTGGTCCACACCTCGTTGCGCTTGTAACCCCAGCCCTGCCCTTCCCGGCATGGCAGCACCGACAGCTGCCGCAGCAGGCGCACCGGTGCGCCGTCCAGACGCACCGGACAACTCTGCGGACGGCCATTGGATTCACAGCGGACCACGCGGCGCACCTTGCGCTTGCTGCCTGGCTCGGCAGCAGCCACTCCCTGCGCCGGGCGCGCCCGGAACTCGGCACGGCAGCCGAGCGTGACCCACACGCCGCTGCGGTCGGTGCCCCATTCGCTGCCACGGATACAGCTGTTGCTGGACAACTGGCGAACCAGATCGACGCCGTTGCTGACATCGATATCGCAGTGCACCCAGGCCATGTCGCGTGACTCGCAGGTGACGACTTCGCCGTCATAGCCGGCCTGCTGCGCCGATGCCGGCAACGGCGTCAGCACTCCCCACATCGCAATGGAGTAGACCGGTGCCGCCACAACCGCAAACCACTTGACCAAAGCCTTCCCCATAGGACTGGACGAACTGCCATGCCAGTGTCTGGCATCGGGAGTGATGAGAGCATCAT
This sequence comes from Stenotrophomonas sp. STEN008, assembly GCF_056760435.1. NCBI lineage: Bacteria > Pseudomonadati > Pseudomonadota > Gammaproteobacteria > Lysobacterales > Lysobacteraceae > Stenotrophomonas > Stenotrophomonas sp. STEN008. Next base: position 39,782 of record NZ_JBRRET010000022.1, read on the forward strand.
CGTGCTTGCTGAATCAAGCGCGCGGACGCGGCAATCCGTTCAGTCTGTCTGGTTCAGAAAGCCGCGTGCGCTCAGGCGCCGGCGAAATCGAAGGCCAGCACGTCGGCGATGCGGGGCGTGCGGTTCATCGCCATCAACAGGCGATCGATGCCGACCGCAACTCCCGCACACGCAGGCATCGCGGGCAGCGCCGCCAGCAGTGCCTCGTCCAGCGCCGGCTGCACCTGCCCGCGCGCATGGCGGCGCTGCAGGTCGTGCTGGAAACGCGCCCGTTGTTCGTCGGCATCGTTCAGTTCGTGATAGCCGTTGGCCAGCTCCACGGCCCCCAGGTACAGCTCGAACCGCTCGGCCAGCGGCGGCGTACCAGGGCGGATGCGGGCCAGTGCTGCCTGGCTCGCCGGCCAGTCGTGGACAACGGTCATGACTGCGTCATCGAAATGCGGTTGGATGCGATGGGTCATCAGCAGATCCAGCCAGTCGTCGCGGGTCAGCCCGACCGGGTCGATATGCACGTCACCCAGCGCAGCGCGCAGCCCGGCCTCATCGGTCTGGAACGGATCCACGCCCACCTGCTGCTGGAACAGCTCGCGGTAGCTCAGCACACGCAGGCTGGCGCTGCGTCCAACCAGGCCCAGAGCCAGGCGGACCAGCTCCGCGGTTTCCTGCACCAGCCGGTGATGGTCCCAGCCAACCCGGTACCACTCCAGCAGGGTGAACTCCGGGTTATGGCGCCCGCCGGCCTCGCCGTTGCGGAACACCCGCCCCAGTTCGTAGCAGTCGCCGACACCGGCAGCGAGCAGCCGCTTGAGCGGGTACTCCGGCGACGTACGCAGCCAGCGACGGCGGCCGCCGGCGTCGACATGGCCGCTGAAGTCGGTATGGAAGCTGTCGATGTTGGGCTCGGTATTACCGGCCACCGACAGGATCGGTGTCTCCACCTCCAGCACGTCACGCTCTGCGAAGAAGCGGCGCACCAGCGCGTTCAGCGCGGCACGCTGCTGCAGTTTGCGCCGCAGGGCGTCGCTCACAGGATGCCCTCCGGGCGCGGGTGATCCAGCGGCAGGGTCAGCAGGTCGCGGGTGTCATCGATGTAGCCACTGGCCAGGTACAGCCGACGCGCCAGTTCGTTGTGGTGGTTCACCTCCAGGCGCAGGCGGCTGACCCCGCGTCCGCGCGCACGCTGTTCGCAGATGGCCAGCGCCTGCTTGCCCCGGCCACGGCCGCGCGCCCGCGGCCCCAGATAGAGCTCGTCAAGCAGCATGAAATGCCCGCCCTGCTCCAGGCTGAAGCCCATCGCGATCACCGCATAGCCGACCACCTGACCGGCTTCGTCCAGCCACAGCAGTACTTCGCCGTTGCGCGGATCGGCCAGCAGTGCATCGACACCGCGGCGCACGCGCACGTCGTCGAACTCGATCCTGTCCTCGGCGTAGAACGCGCGCATCAGCGAGATCAGCAGTTCCTCGTCGGCGCGGGTGGCCAGGCGGAAGTCCAGCGGGGCAGTCTGCATCGGGAATCCTTTGCTGTTTCGGGCCGGGCGCATGTCACGCCCGGCGGGGTCATCATTCGTGGTTGGCGAGGAAGGTCAGCAGACGCGCTTCGTCCCACACCGGCACTCCCAGGGCCAGCGCCTTGTCCAGCTTGGAGCCGGCTTCGGTACCCGCCACCACGAAGTGGGTCTTCTTCGACACGCTGCCGGACACCTTGGCTCCCAGCGCCTCCAGTCGCTCCTTGGCCACATCGCGGGTGAGCTGGGCCAGGGTGCCGGTCAGGACCACGGTCTGCCCGTCGAGCGGACCGGCGACGATTTCGGTCAGCGCGGGCGCCTTGGCCAGGATCTGCTGCATCGCCTCCTCGGCAGCCAGCAGCATCACGCCATGGCTGTCCGCTTCCAGCCACTGGGCAAGGCCGCGCGCGGTGTCCTCGGGCAATCCGGCATTGACGAACTGGCCATGCTCGGCATCGAGCACGGCCTGCGCGCTGGGCAGCAACGCCACCAGCTTTTCCGCGCGCAGGCGGGTGATGCCGGGGATCTCCGATTCCACCAGCAGCTGAGCCAGGTCCAGCCCCTCACGCAGCTTCGCACTGGGCGGATGCACGTCGCTGATGCGCACCTGGCCGACCTGCAGCAGATCGTCGATGGCCTGCTGGTTGCCCTGCTGCTCGAAGAAGTGACCGAGCGAACGTGCCACTTCGCCACCGATGTCCGGCACGCGCTTGAACAGTGGCCAGGGCAGCCGTCGGATCAAGGCCAGATCACCGAACCACTGCGCCAACGCCTTGGCCGTGCTTTCGCCGACATGTTCGATGCCCAGCGCGAACAACAGCCGTTCCAGCGTGGTGGCACGACTGGTGTCGATCGCGGCGATCAGGTTGTCGGCCCAGCGGGTCGCGATCTTCTTCGTGTTCCACTCGAAGCTGGCCGGCTGCGCCAGTGCCTTCGCGCGCCAGGCCACATCGTTGCCATCGAGCCTGAGCACGGCATTGAGCACGGTGCCGCTGCCTTCGGCCGGCAGGTGCGGCGCCAGGCTGGCGGCCAGCGCGGACGGATCTTCCGCGTCGAGCACCAGCTTCAGGTGCAGCAGCTGGTCGCGGGTGAGCCGGTACAGGTCCGCCACGCCCTTGACGATGCCGGCATCCACCAGGGTTTCGATGTACTTGTCACCCAGGCCATCGATATCCATCGCGCGACGTGAAGCGAAATGGGCGATGGCCTCCTTGCGCTGCGCCGGGCACGACAACTCACCGGAGCAGCGCCACGCGGCCGCGCCCTCTTCGCGCACGATCTCCGAGCCACAGACCGGGCAGCGCGTGGGCATCTGCCACGGCGTGGTGCCCGGCGGCCGGCGGTCGAGGATGACGCTGACCACTTCGGGAATCACGTCGCCGGCACGGCGCACGATCACGCTGTCACCCACCCGCACGTCCAGGCGCTCGATCTGGTCCGCATTGTGCAGGGTTGCGTTGGAGACGATCACGCCGGCCACGGCGACCGGCGCCAGGCGCGCGACCGGAGTGGCAGCGCCGGTGCGGCCGATCTGGATCTCGATCGCTTCCAGCGTGGTGCTCTGTTCCTGCGCCGGGAACTTGTGCGCGATGGCCCAGCGCGGTGCGCGCGAGACGAAACCCATCGCCTGCTGGCCAGCGCGGTCGTCCAGCTTGTAGACCACGCCATCGATGTCGAAGGGCAGGCCATCGCGGCGTGCGCCGATATCGCGGTAGTAGGCCAGCAATCCATCGGCGCCTTCCACCACCCTGCACAGATCGCTGACCGGGAAGCCCCAGGCACCCAGCTGCGCGAGCGTGCCCGAGTGGGTATCGGGCAGTTCGCCGCCCTGCACTTCTCCGGTGCCGTAGGCGAAGAAGCTGAGCTTGCGCTGTGCGCTGATCTTCGGGTCGAGCTGGCGCAGCGACCCGGCCGCCGCATTGCGCGGGTTGGCCAGTACCTTGCCGCCATGCAGTCGCGCGCGATCGTTGTAGGCTTCAAAGTCGGCACGGGCCATGTAGACCTCACCGCGCACTTCCAGCACGTCCGGCCAGCCCTTGCCGTGCAGACGCCGGGGGATGTCGCCGATCTCGCGCAGGTTGGCCGTGACGTCTTCGCCGGTCGTGCCATCGCCGCGGGTCGCACCCAGAACGAAATGTCCATCCTCGTAGCGCAGGCTGATCGCCAGCCCGTCCATCTTCGGCTCCGCCGAAAAGCGCGCGGCACCGCGTCGCAGGCGTTCGTCGATGCGGCGCACGAAGTCGGTCACCTCCTCATCGCTGAAGGCATTGGACAACGACAGCATCGGCACCGCGTGGCGGACTTCAGCGAAACGCCCGGAGGGACGCGCGCCGACCTGCTGGGTCGGGCTGTCCGCGCGGGCCAGTTCGGGGTGCGCACGTTCCAGTGCTTCCAGCTCGCGCACCAGCCGGTCGTAATCGACGTCGGGGATCTCCGGCGCATCCAGCTCGTGATAGGCGCGGTTGGCCTGGGCGATCTGCCGGCGGAGTTCATCGACGCGTTCGGCGGGGCTGGGGCTCATCGTGATCGGTGATTCTGGGGCGGCTGGGGATTCTACCGCGCCCGGCCGTCATGCCCTGTAAGGTCCCCGCCCCGGCAGCGCCGGGCCCCGCTCCACGAAAGACGGGCTTGCCGCCCTCCACCGGCAGCGCTAGCGTGCGTCGGCCGCCCTCCGGAATCCTGCCCATGACCCTGCCCGCCTCCCGTCGTCGCTTCCTGCAGCTGGCCGGTGCCGGCCTCGCCGTCGCCGGCAGTGGCCTGCCGGGCCTGGGATACGCGCAAACCGCCCCGGCTGCGGCTCCCGCGTCGCCGCGCGCCGATGGGCCGGTGCTGCTGAACTTCAATGAATGCCCGTATGGGCCTTCCGCCGCTGCGCAATCGGCCGCTCGCGACAGCATCGCGCGCTGCGGCCGCTACCGCTTCGAGCTGGCGGCACAGGTCCGTGATGCATTCGTCGAACACAGCGGCGTCAGTGCCGATCACCTGCGCCTGTACCCGGGCTCCAGCGAGCCCCTGAACCGTGCCGCCGCAATCTGGACCGGCCCGCAGCAGGGCCTGGTCGTGGCTGATCCGACCTTCGAGGCGATTGGCGACGTGGCCGCCGCGCGGGGCGCACACGTCAGCCGAGTGCCTCTGCGCAGCGACGGCGCGCACGATGTGCGCGCGATGGTGGCTGCCGCGCACGCGCGCCCGACCGGGCTGATGTATGTGTGCAACCCCAACAACCCCACGGGTTCGATCAGCCCGCCCGCCGAGCTCGCCTGGCTGCTGGCCAGCAAGCCCGCCGGAACCCGGGTGCTGGTGGACGAAGCGTACCTGCAGTACAGCGACCAGCCGAGCCTGATCGCGCAGGTGGCGGAGCGCGATGACCTGATCGTGCTGCGCACCTTCTCCAAGCTGTATGGCATGGCCGGACTGCGCCTGGGCGCGGCAGCGGCCCATCCCGATCGCCTGCGCGAGCTGGGCAGCCTCGGCGACAACCCGTTGCCGGTGCCGGCGCTGGCCGCCGCTCTGGCCAGCCTGCACGATCCGCAGCTGGTTCCGCAGCGCCGTCTGCAGAACGCGAAGATCCGGCAGGCGACCATCGCCTGGCTGGGCAAGCGTGGCTTCAGCTGCCTGCCGTCGGAAGCGAACTGTTTCGTGGTGGACGTCCAGCGCGACGGTGCCGCCTTTGCCAGGGCGATGGCCGCACAGGGTGTGGTGATCGGTCGCAGCTGGCCGATCTGGCCGCAGCGCGTCCGTGTGACCGTTGGCACCGAGGAGGAGATGGCAGCGTTCCGCGCCGCGTTCGCCCAGGTCGCCGGGGTGCCTTCCTGACTTCATCCACGCAGGCGATGGATCTGCTGTGGTGGTGGGTGCCGACCGTGGGTCGGCATACCCGGGATGACCGCGCTTACCAGCGCGGGGTCTTGGTCAGGGGCGGCGCCTGGTGCTGGCGGTCATAGGCACGCAGCTCGTCACGGATGTGGGCGATGCGCTGGCGGCCGAGCGCGTTGCGGCTGTCGTCCAGCACCACGCCATCGAGCAGCTCGGCCATGCGCTGCACGGTCGGCAGCATCTTCTCCCAGGCATCGAGCGCGGTCAGCGGCGCCGGCAGGGTCAGGAAGAAGGCGATGGCCGGCGTCTCCATGGCACGGATGTTGGCCATGTCGAAACTGCCCGGCTTCATGATGCTGGCCATCGAGAAGATCGGCCCCCGTTCCGGATGCCCCTCCACCAGACGATGGAACACGTTCATGTGGCCGAACACCAGACCGGTTTTCTCGGCCGCCACGACGATGTCCTCGCCCCGCAGCTGCTCGCCGGCCCGTGCGGCCACGAACAGCGAGACGATCTTGTCGAAATCCTGGGTGGCGCGCTTGCCCAGGTCGCTGGCCGCGCCGGCGTCGGTGTCGGCCAGGCCCAGTTCGGCCTGTTGACCCTCTTCGCCCAGTGCCGGATCGAGGCGGGTATCGGCCAACGGTACGCCGTCCTCGCCCAGGACCGGTTCGCGGCGCTCGCTGCTGGTCGGTTCGGTGCCTTCCACGCGGCGGCCCTGGGGCTTCTTCTTCGGACGGCCAAACAGGAAGATCGCGGCGATCAACAGCAGGCCGGCGGCCAGGATGCCGATGCGCAACAGTGCCGTGTCGGACATTCGATAGGTTCTCCGGCTAGTTCATTCAGGTAACTAGGATGGCACGTCAGGCCGCGCCCGCCAATCGCGCGGCCTCTTCCAGGTCCACGCTGACCAGGCGGCTGACGCCCGGCTCGCGCATGGTCACGCCCGACAGCTGCTGCGCAGCTTCCATCGTCGCCTTGTTGTGGCTGACGAACAGGAACTGCACCTTCTCGCTCATTTCCTTGACCATGTTGGCCAGGCGGCCCACGTTGGCCTCGTCCAGCGGTGCGTCCACTTCGTCCAGCAGGCAGAACGGCGCCGGATTGAGCTGGAAGATCGCGAACACCAGCGCCACCGCGGTCATCGCCTTCTCGCCGCCGGACAGCAGCGAGATGCTGGATACGCGCTTGCCCGGCGGACGCGCCATGATGGTCACGCCGGTGTCGAGCAGATCTTCACCGGTCAGTTCCAGATAGGCATGGCCACCGCCGAACAGGCGCGGATAGAGGGCCTGCACACCGGCGTTGACCCGGTCGAACGTATCCTTGAATCGGCCGCGGGTTTCGCGGTCGATCTTGCGGATGGCGTCTTCCAGGGTCTCCAGCGCCGTGGTCAGGTCCACATGCTGCGAATCGAGATACTCCGACCGCTGCGATGCCTCGCCATACTCGTGGATCGCCGCCAGGTTGACCGGCTCCAGCCGGCGCATGCGACCGTCGATCTGGTGCACGGCCTGCTCCCAGTCCCCCAGGCGGGCGTCCTCGGGCAATGCGTTGAGCAGGTCGGCCATCACGAAGCCGGCCTTCTCCACCGCAGCCTGCAGGGTGTCAGCACTGAGCACCAGGGCCTGCTGGTCCAGCTTCCGCTGGGAAATACGCTCGCGCTGCGCCAGCGCCTGCTCATCACGCTGGTGGCGCGTCTGTTCGAAATTGCGCAGCTCGGCGTCGATGCCATCAAGCAGAGTCCGCGCTTCGGCCAGCACACGGTCGGCACGCACGCGCTCTTCCAGCGCATTCTGGTGCTCGGCCTGCAGCGATTCGACCGGCGAATCACCCTCGTCCAGCTGCGAATGCAGTTCGCCCAAGCGCGAATCCAGCTGCCCGCGCTGGGTGCTCATGCGCTCCAGCGCCTGGCTCAGCGATGCCACCTGTGCGCGCTGCGATTCCAGGGTCAGTGCCAGCGAATGCGCGCGTTCGCGCACCGCCCGTGCGGCTTCGCGGGCGAGGTCGCGTGCTTCGGCCAGCTGCCGGCGTTCGCTTTCCAGGGCCTGCCGGGTCGATTCCAGGTCGCCCATGCTGCTGACGGCACTCTCCAGCCGCGAACGTGCCTCGCGCGCCTGCTCGCGGTTGACCTCGAGGGTCTCCAGCAGTTGGCTCAGCTCGCCTTCGATGCGATCGATGCGCGTGCGTGCGGCCTCCACCTTTCCCTGCTGGCCCTGAAGCTGACCCGCCAGCTCGGATACCGCACGATGCGCGAGGTACAGCGCCCGTTGCGCATCTTCGCGTTGCTGTTCGGCGGCCAGCAGCTGCTCGCGGAAGCCGGACAGCTGATCTTCCAGCTCGACCTCACGGTTCTGCAGCTGTTCGATCTGCTCGCGCAGCTCATTGATCTCGCGCTCGCGCAGCAGCGCACCCTGCTTGGCCGCACCGGAGCGCGACACGCGCACCCAGCCCTGGCCGAGACGCTCACCGCTCTGGGTGATGATCGAATCACCGGCGGGCAGCCGGGCCTGCAGGGCACGGGCCTCGTCCAGATCCCGCGCGCCATGCAAATGCGCCAGCAGGCGTCGGATCGCCGTCGGTCCGCGCACGCGCGCGGCCAGCGATGTCGCGGCGACGTCCAGATCGCTGGCATCGTCAGACACCAGTGCGATGCGGCCTTCGCCCAGTTCGCCCAGCGCATCGACCAGGCCTGCCGGGTCGTCCACCAGCACGCCTTCGATCAGCTGGCCGAGGGCGCTTTCCACCGCATTTTCCCAACCGGCATCGACATCCAGGCGCTCGCCCACGCGCGCGGCCGAATCCAGCCCGCGCGCCTTCAACCAGGCAACCGCGGCGCCCTGCTCCTGGCCGAGTGCGGCCTGCTGCAGGGTTTCCAGCGATGCCAGGCGACCGCGCAGGCCATTGACCTGCTTGCGCAGCTCGGCCAGTTCGTTCTGACCGTTGCGCTGCTGTTCCTGCACGGTGGCCACGCCCTGCTTGCGCTGCTCGACCTGTTCGCTCAGCTCGTCCAGTGCGGTCTTCTGCGTGTCGTGCTGCAGGTGCAGCTGCTCGAAGGCTTCTTCCAGCGCGTCCACGTCCAGCCCGGCACGCTCGGCGGCCAGCGCCTCGCGACGCCGGTCGGCATCGAGGATCTGCCGGTCCAGGTAGTCCACGCGGGTGCGCTCGACATCGCCGGCGCGCGAGGCCTCGGAACTCTGTGAGGTGTGCTGTTCCCAGCGGTGCTGCCAGTCGGCCAGGCGGGCTTCGGCCTCGCGCAGGCTTTCCTGCTTGATCTCGTTCTCTTCCTGCAGCGCCTCCAGCTGCGGGGTCGCGGCGTCCACCGCCTCGCGCAGCACCATCAGCTTGGCCTCGTCGCCACTGATGTGCTGGCCCAGCTCGGCCAATGCCTGCCGCGTCTCGTCGCGGGCCTTGTGCAGGCGCTGCGACAGCTCGCGCTGGTGCTGGATCTGCTGCTCCAGTCGGGCCAAGGTACTACCGACCTGGTAGACCGCGGCCTGCGCGGTATTGAGTGCGTCGGCCGCTTCCTCGCGGCGCATGCGCGAGGTCTCGATGCGGGCCTCGGCGTCGCGCTGGTCCGCGATCAGCTGCTGAAGCCGGGTTTCTTCCTGCGACAGGCCCTCGCGAAGCTTCGACAGGCGCCCATCGAGGCCTCGGAACTCCAGCGCCTTCCACTCGGCATCCTTGACCCTGCGCTCTTCCTGCAACGCCTGGTACTGCTCCGCCTGCCGGGCCTGGCGCTTGAGGTGCTCGAGCTGCTTGCTGATCTCCTCACGCAGGTCGCCCAGGCGATCAAGGTTCTCGCGGGTGTGGCGGATGCGGGTTTCGGTTTCCTTGCGCCGCTCCTTGTACTTGGAGATTCCGGCCGCCTCTTCCAGGTAGATGCGCAGATCCTCGGGACGCGCCTCGATGATCTGGCTGATCATGCCCTGTTCGATGATCGAGTAGCTGCGCGGGCCCAGGCCGGTCCCCAGGAAAAGATCGGTGATGTCGCGGCGGCGGCACTTGGTGCCGTTGAGGTAGTAGTTGCTGGTGCCGTCGCGGCTGACCGTGCGCTTGACCGAGATCTCGTTGAACGAGGCGTATTCGCCGGAGATGGTGTGGTCGGAGTTGTCGAAGATCAGCTCGACCGTGGCCTGCGAGACGGGCTTGCGGGCGTTGGAACCGGAGAAGATCACGTCGGTCAGCGAGTCGCCGCGCAGGCGGCTGGCCGAACTTTCGCCCATGACCCAGCGCACGGCGTCGATGATGTTCGACTTGCCGCAGCCATTGGGCCCCACCACGCCGGTCATGTTGGTCGGCAGATGCAGGGTGGTCGGATCGACGAAAGACTTGAAGCCGGACAGCTTGATCGTGGAAAGACGCATAGGGGTTCCGGACTGGGGCCGGCAAGCGGCCTGCGTTTACCCTCCAAGTCATTGATCCTGCTGGGATCGCCGACCGTGGAACGGGTGTGACGCCCTGAGTATACCGATGTGGCCGTGTTCTACGAATGGGCGTGGAACATCGGGGCCCGCGCGCCCGCCGGGCGGGCCGACAAAACAAAACGGGCACCCTCGCGGGCGCCCGTTCTGCGGTGATGCCAGGCCTTGCGGCGTGGGATCAGGCTTCGGCTTCGACGACGACCTTGACGGTGGTCTCGACGTCGGCGTGCAGGTGGATCAGCACGTCGTACTCGCCGATGTTGCGGAACGCGCCTTCGCCCAGGATGACTTCGCTCTTTTCCAGCGGCAGGCCGGCGGCGGTGAAGGCCTCGGCGATGTCGCGCGGGCCGACCGAGCCGTACAGCTTGCCTTCGGTCGAAGCATTGGCGGCGATGGTGACGCTCGCGCCTTCCAGCTTCGCCTTGCGGGCTTCAGCCTCGGCGTGGATGGACTGGGCCTTGGCTTCGTACTCGGCGCGCTTGGCTTCGAACTCTGCCTTGTTGCTCTCGGTGGCCGGCACGGCCTTGCCCTGCGGCACGAGGAAGTTGCGGCCGTAGCCCGGCTTGACGGTGACCAGGTCACCCAGGTTGCCGAGGTTGGTGACCTTCTGCAGGAGGATCAGCTGCATGGTTTTACTCCAGATAAGTTATTCGTTAGCGAGGCGATGCCCCGCAACAAAGGCTGTCCGAATAGCTGGCACAACGGGGCGGCACGCGGCCACCCCGCCGGGCATCAGACGTCGTGGTTGTCGGTGTACGGAATCAGGGCCAGGAAGCGAGCGCGCTTGACGGCGGTCGCCAGCTGACGCTGGTACTTCGACTTGGTACCGGTGACGCGGCTCGGCACGATCTTGCCGTTCTCGGTCAGGTACTGGCGCAGGGTGTTGAGATCCTTGTAGTCGATCTCCTTGACACCTTCAGCCGTGAACTTGCAGAACTTGCGGCGACGGAAGAACTTGGACATGGGAAGGCTCCTTAGGCGGCGGAAGCGGCGTCTTCGCCGGCTTCGTTGTCAGCGGTGGTGGTGGACTCGCCTTCTTCGTCGTCACGACGACGGCGCTCACCGCGCTCCGGCTTGTCACCCTTCTCGTCCTTGCTCTTCATGATCAGCGACTGCTCGGTGTCAGCCTCGTCACGCTTGATGACCAGGTTGCGCAGCACGGCGTCGTTGAAGCGGAAGCTCTCGGTCAGCTCGTTCAGCACGGCCTGGTCGGCTTCGATGTTCAGCAGCACGTAGTGCGCCTTCACCAGGTTCTGGATCGGGTACGCCAGCTGGCGGCGGCCCCAGTCTTCCAGACGGTGGATGGTGCCGTTGCCGTTCTCGACCAGCGACTTGTAGCGCTCGATCATGGCCGGGACCTGCTCGCTCTGGTCCGGGTGGACCATGAACACGATTTCGTAATGACGACTCATGTTTTTTCTACCTTTCGGATGTGGCCTTGCGGCCGGACAGCCCCCCGCCGTTGAGACCGCGGTGGGGCAAGGGTTCCCGCCAGGAAGGCAGGAAGCCGCGCATTATGGCGCAGATGGGGCAACCGGGCAACCGTGGCCGAACCTGAACCCGGCAGCACCGGGACCTGCTCGAGGACCGGCCGGCACGACCCCGGGGAAGCGGCCCTCAGGCCTTGTCGGCGTCGGTGGTGAAGCTCTCGCCGCAGCCGCACTCGGCGGTCGCGTTCGGGTTGCTGAACGTGAAGGTCTCGCTCAGGCCGTGCTTGCCGAAGTCGATCACGGTGCCGTCGACCAGGGCCAGGCTCTGTGCATCGACGTAGATCTTCACGCCGTCCTGGTCGAACACCGTATCGCCCTCGCGCTCGTCACGGGCCAGGTCGGTCACGTGGCCCCAGCCGGAGCAGCCGGTCTTGGTCACGCCGAAGCGCAGGCCCAGCGCGCCCGGGGTCTGGGCGACGAAGCGCTGCACGCGCTCGAAGGCAATGGGGGTCAGGCTGACAGCCATGGGACTACTCCAGAGGAACAGGGACATTATAGGGAGGTTGGGCCGCAGAAATGCCTCGCAAGCAGAACGCTGCAACCGGTAAACTCCCGTGTTCACAGATCGAGTCGATCAGCAGAGGATTCAAGTCATGACGGTGGTCAGCGTTGAACATGCGCTTGCCGGGAAGATCCCGGAAGGCGGCGAAGTCACGGTACGCGGATGGGTGCGCACGGTGCGCGGTTCAGCGAATCTGGCCTTCGTGAATGTGACCGACGGCTCCTGCTTCGCCCCGATCCAGGTCGTAGCCAACGACACCCTGGTCAACTTCGACGAGATCAAGCGCCTCACCACCGGCTGCTCGCTGGTGGCCACCGGCATCCTGGTGAAATCGCAGGGCAAGGGCCAGTCGTTCGAGATCCAGGCCAGTGCGGTCGAAGTGGTCGGCTGGGTCGAAGACCCGCTCACCTACCCGATCCAGCCCAAGCCGATGACGCCGGAGTTCCTGCGTGAAGTGGCGCACCTGCGCCCGCGCACCAACCTGTTCGGCGCGGTCACCCGCATCCGCAACTGCCTGGCCCAGGCCGTGCACCGCTTCTTCCATGAGAACGGCTTCAACTGGATCAGCACCCCGATCATCACCACCTCCGACGCCGAAGGCGCCGGCCAGATGTTCCGCGTGTCCACGCTGGACATGGTGAACCTGCCGCGCGATGAGAAGGGCGCGATCGATTTCAGCCGCGACTTCTTCGGCAAGGAGACGTTCCTGACCGTGTCCGGCCAGCTGAACGTCGAGGCCTACTGCCTGGCCCTGAGCAAGGTGTATACCTTCGGCCCGACCTTCCGCGCCGAGAACAGCCACACCACCCGCCATCTGGCGGAGTTCTGGATGATCGAGCCGGAGATCGCCTTCGCCGACCTGGCCGAAGATGCGCGCCTGGCCGAGGAGTTCCTCAAGTACCTGTTCCGCGCGGTGCTGAACGAGCGCAGCGATGATCTGGCCTTCATCGCCGAACGCGTGGACAAGAACGCGATCACCAAGCTGGAAGACTTCATCAACGCGCCGTTCGAGCGCGTCGACTACACCGATGCAGTCAGCCTGCTGCAGAAGTCTGGCCGGAAGTTCGACTTCCCGGTCGAATGGGGCCTGGACCTGCAGACCGAACACGAGCGCTGGCTGACCGAGGAACACGTCGGCCGCCCGGTGGTGGTGACCAACTACCCCGAGCACATCAAGGCGTTCTACATGCGCCTGAACGACGACGGCAAGACGGTCGCCGCGATGGACGTGCTGGCGCCGGGCATCGGCGAGATCATCGGTGGCAGCCAGCGCGAAGAGCGCCTGGACGTGCTGGACGCGCGCATGGCCCAGTTCGGCCTGGACCGTGAGCATTACAGCTGGTACCGCGATTTCCGTCGCTACGGCTCGGTGCCGCACGCCGGCTTCGGCCTGGGCTTCGAGCGCCTGGTGGTGTACGTCTGCGGCCTGTCCAACATCCGCGATGCGATTCCTTACCCGCGCGCTCCCGGCAGCGCGGACTTCTAAGCCCCACCACCGACCACGGAGGTACTGCCCCCATGACCCTGTTCTTCGCCCTCTGCTTTGTCGGCGTCGCAGTGGCCGGGTTCAGTGCCTTCGTGATCTTCTGGCCGCTGACCCTGGTGCACGTGCGTGACCGCCATCCGGCGCTGGCACAGCGCTTCGGCAGCGGCGCCTTCCTCAAGCCCGATGCCCTGGCCTGGCTGCTGCGCCGCGACTACCGGCAGCAGCCCGATCGCTCGCTGTCCGGTTTGGCCACGCCGGCCTGGGTTTCGCTGCTGACCCTGCTGGCCGGACTGGGCATGGCCGCCCTGCTCTGGCTGGCTTCGCTCTGGTAACGCATACATGAACGATCTCTCCGCCCCGCACGACAGCTGGTGGCTGGCCAGCCTCGGCAACACCCTGATCTGGGCCCGCCTGCGCGTGCGCCCGGCCGGCACGGCCGAAGTGCTCGACAGTGATGGCAACACCCTCAGCTACGACAGCGAGGACACTGCCCGCGCGCAGCTGTTCGACGCCGATTTCGTCGAATTCGACGGCCTGGACGAAGAAGATGCGCTGGTGCGCGGCTTCAGCCTGCACGAGGTGCAGCCACCGCACGCCGACAGCGACGAGGGCCTGCGTGGCCGCATGGTGCAATCGCTGGGCGGGCGCGCCTGAGCCCAGGCCGATGTTCACTCCGCGCGCCTTCGCCGAGACCGATCTGATCTGGCTGGACCGCCTGCTGGCGCGCGATCCGTTCGTCACCGTGCTCACCACCGGTGACGACGGCCTGCCCGAGCTGACCCGCGTGCCGGTGCTGTACCGGCGTGATGGCCAGCGCATCGAACTGCGCGGCCACTGGGCGCGGGCCAACCCGCAGTCGCGTTGCCAAGGCACCGCCAAGGTGCTGGTCGACGGCCCGCATGGCTACGTCTCGGCCAGCTGGTATCCGGACAAGGAACCGGCGGCACGCGTTCCGACCTGGAACTATGCCGCTGCCGAGCTGCGCGGACAGCTGCAGCCGTTCGACGGCACCGATGCGCTGGCCCAGCTGGTCGGCGACATCAGCGACCGCTTTGAAGCCAGCGTCGGCCAGCAGTGGCGGTTCGAGGCTGATCGTCCCGAGCACGGCCCGGAGCTGCGCGCCATCGTCGGGTTTCACTTCCACGTCGAACAGGTACAGCTGAAACTGAAGCTCAGCCAGAACCATCCCGATGCCAACCAGCAGGCGGTGATCGACGCGTTGGATCGCCTGCACGCCCCACCTTCCACCGAACTGGCGCAGTGGATGCGCTGGTTCCGCGATGAGGCCGCCAGCAGCGGCTGAACGCACCGACTCCCGCGACGACGCGGCCGGACAGCCGCGACTTGCCCCCACCGAGGTCAGGGACCCGAACATGAAAGACATCCACAAGCTGCTGCAGAACAACCGCGACTGGGCCGACCGCATCGAGAAGGAAGATCCCGAGTTCTTCCATCAGCTGGCCAAGCAGCAGCACCCGGAATACCTGTGGATCGGCTGCTCCGATTCGCGCGTGCCGGCCAACCAGATCATCGGCATGGCACCGGGCGAAGTGTTCGTGCATCGCAACGTCGCCAACGTGGTCGCCCACACCGACCTGAACTGCCTGAGCGTGGTGCAGTACGCGGTAGACCAGCTGAAGGTGAAGCACATCCTCATCGTGGGCCACTACGGTTGCGGCGGCGTGCATGCCTGCCTGCACAACACCCGCGTCGGCCTGGCGGACAACTGGCTGCGCCACGTCGGCGACGTGATGCAGAAGCACGCGGCGATCATCGATGCGCTGGAGACCGACGAGCTGCGTCATGCCCGCCTGTGCGAGCTGAATGTCATCGAGCAGGTCGCCAACCTGTGCCGCTCGACCATCGTGCAGGACGCCTGGGCACGCGGCCAGAAGCTGATGGTGCATGGCTGGGTCTACAGCCTGAAGGATGGCCGCGTGCGCGAAATGGGCATCGATGTCGGCTCGCCGGAAGATCTGCAGCCGGCTTACGAGAAAGCGCTTTCCTATGTCCCCCGCAAGGGCAAGCGCGACTGATCCCCCACGGAGCCCGACCATGCTCGCCTCACCGATCAACCTGCACGCCTGGATCGAAGAACATCGTCACCTGCTGAAACCGCCGGTGGGCAACAAGATGATCGACAACGGCGACTTCATCGTCATGGTGGTCGGCGGGCCGAACTCGCGGACCGATTATCACTACGACGAAGGGCCCGAGTGGTTCTACCAGCTCGAAGGCGAGATGGTGCTGAAGGTCCAGGAGGATGGCGCGGTCCGCGACATCCCGATCCGTGCCGGCGAGATCTTCCTGCTGCCGGCGAAGGTGCCGCACTCGCCGCGCCGGCCACCGGGCGGCGTCGGGCTGGTCGTGGAGCGCAGGCGGCTGCCGCACGAGATGGACGGTGTGATCTGGCATTGCGAGCGCTGCAACCACAAGCTGCATGAGGAGTTCTTCGCGCTGCAGAACATCGAAACCGACCTGCCCAAGGTCTTCGCGCGTTACCACGCCAGCCTGGAACTGCGTACCTGCGGCAAATGCGGCCACATCGACCCATTGCCGGCACCGGCGGCGGACTGATCGATCGCCGGGCATGGCGATTGCTGATGCATCCGCCGGGGGGGGGGCCGGGGGGGCCGGGGGGGGGGTGGTGTTGGGCCCCCCCCGGCGGGGGCCCCCGGGGGGGGGGGGGGGGGGTGGGCGGGCGGGGCCCGCGGCGGGCCCGTGGGGGTGTGGTGTGGCGGGCCCCCGCCGGGGGGGGCCGGGCGGGTGGGCCGCGCGCGCTTCCGCGGGGGCCCGGCGGCCCCCCCCCCCCGCGAGCGTACTGCGCGGCATCACGCAGGCCCCAGGCGCTACACTGGCAGCCCCGTTGCAGCCTGTTGCCCGACCATGTCCGACCTGCTGAACCGCACCCATGCCATCGCTCTCGACGCCGCGGATCCGTTGCGGCCGCTGCGCAGTGAATTCCTGATTCCGCGCCACGGCGGTGGCGAGCAGACCTACTTCGTGGGCAACTCGCTGGGACTGCAGCCGCGCGGCGCACAGGCGGCGGTGCAGGAAGTGATGAAGCAGTGGGCTGAACTGGCAGTGGAAGGCCACTTCACCGGCCCCACCCAATGGCTGTCCTACCACCGTCTGGTCAGCACGCAGCTGGCGCGGGTGGTCGGTGCGCTGCCCAGCGAAGTGGTGGCGATGAACACGCTGAGCGTGAACCTGCACCTGATGATGGTCAGCTTCTACCGGCCGACCCGGGAACGACCGGTGATCCTGATGGAAGCCGGCGCCTTCCCGACGGACCGTCACGCGGTGGAAGCGCAGATCCGTTTCCATGGCTTCGACCCGGCCGACTGCCTGGTGGAGGTGCAGCCGGACGAAGCCAGCGGCACGATCTCGATGACCGCGATCGAACGCGCGATCGCCACGCATGGCCCTCGCCTGGCTCTGGTGCTGTGGCCAGGCGTGCAGTACCGCACCGGCCAGGCCTTCGACCTCGATGCGATCACCCGCGCCGCACGCCTGCAGGGCGCGCGCATCGGCTTCGACCTGGCGCATTCGGTCGGCAACCTGCCCCTGCGCCTGCACGATGTGGCGCCGGACTTTGCCGTGTGGTGCCATTACAAGTACCTCAACAGCGGCCCGGGGGCCGTCGCCGGGGCGTTCGTGCACGAGCGTCACCACCGTGACAGCACCCTGCCACGCTTCGCCGGCTGGTGGGGCCATGACGAAGCCACCCGCTTCCAGATGTCCCCGCAGTTCACGCCCGCCACCGGCGCCGAAGGCTGGCAGCTGAGCAATCCGCCGATCCTCGGCCTGGCGCCGCTGCGCGCTTCACTGGACCTGTTCGAACGGGCCGGCATGGACGCCCTGCGCAGCAAGTCGCTGGCACTGACCGGCATGCTCGAAGCCCTGGTGCGCGCGCGCCTGGCCAACGTGCTCGACATCGTCACCCCGGCCGAGCCGGACCGGCGCGGCTGCCAGCTCTCGCTGCGGGTGATCGCCGGCCGCGAGCGTGGCCGCGCCCTGTTCGAGCACCTGCGCTCGGTCGGCGTGCTCGGCGACTGGCGCGAGCCGGATGTGATCCGCATCTCCCCCACCCCGCTCTACAACCGCTACCTGGACGTCCACCATTTCGTCGAGGAAGTGGAAGCCTGGGCCGGCCTCTGAGCCGGCACCTCCCCTCCTGCTGGACAGTTCGTTGATCGCACATGCCTCCCGCTCGTTGAGCATCATTGGTGCCGGCCTGGCCGGATCCCTGCTCGCCATCCTGCTGTCGCGGCAGGGCTGGCGGATCACGCTGTACGAACGCCGTGGTGACCCACGCGTGGCCGACTACGAAAGCGGCCGCTCGATCAACCTGGCGCTGGCCGAGCGCGGGCGCAACGCGCTGCGGCAGGCCGGCGTGGAGGACGAGGTGATGGCCCGCGCGGTGATGATGCGTGGACGCATGGTGCATCCGCGCGAAGGCGCCGCGCAGCTGCAGCGCTATGGCCGCGACGACAGCGAAGTGATCTGGTCGATCCATCGCAGGGACCTGAACACCACGCTGCTGACACTGGCCGAGCAGGCAGGTGCCACCGTACATTTCCACCGCCGGCTGCATACCGTCGATTTCGATGCCGGCCATGCGCGCTTCATCGACGATCGCGACGACAGCCCGCACGATATCCACTTCGACAGCCTGATCGGCGCTGACGGCGCCGGCTCGGCGCTGCGCGCGGCGATGAACCGGCGCGCGCCGCTGGGCGAGGACATCGCCTTCCTCGATCACTCCTACAAGGAACTGGAGATTCCACCGGACCGTGATGGTGGCTTCCGCATCGAACGCAACGCATTGCACATCTGGCCACGGGGCCACTTCATGTGCATCGCCCTGCCCAATCACGAAGGCACGTTCACGGTCACCCTGTTCCTGCCCAACCAGGGCGAGCCCAGCTTCGCCACCGTCAATACCGGCGCCCAGGCCGAAGCCCTGTTCGCGCGCGAGTTCGCCGATGCGTTGCCGCTGATCCCCGACCTGCGCACGGACTGGGAGCAGCATCCGCCCGGCCTGCTCGGCACGCTGACGCTGGAGCGCTGGCACCAGCAGGGCCAGGCCGTGCTGATCGGTGATGCCGCGCATGCGATGGTGCCCTTCCACGGGCAGGGCATGAACTGCGCGTTCGAGGACTGCGTGGCACTGGCCCGCCATCTGATGGAAGCCGACGACCTGCAGAGCGCGTTCGCGGCCTTCGAGGAAGAACGCAAGCCGAACGCGCATGCGATCCAGCAGATGGCCCTGGAGAACTACCTGGAGATGCGTGATCGCGTCGCCGACCCGGCCTTCCTGCTGCAGCGCGAGCTGGAGCAGGCGCTTCAGCGTCGCTGGCCGACCCGCTTCGTACCGCACTACACCATGGTCACGTTCCTGCACACGCCCTACGCGGAGGCACTGCGCCGGACCGACATCCAGCGCGACATGCTGGTGGCCGCCACGATCGGCCATACGTCGCTGGAGAACATCGACTGGGCGGCTCTGGAGGCACAGATCCATGCCCGGCTGCCGGTTCTGGAGGGCGCACACTGATGGCTGACAGCTTCCTGTTCTACGACCTGGAAACCTTCGGCCAGGACCCACGGCGAACGCGCATCTCCCAGTTCGCGGCGATCCGCACCGATGCCGATCTGAACGAGATCGACACGCCGGTGAGTTTCTTCGTGCGTCCCGCCGACGATCTGCTGCCCTCGCCGATGGCCACCCTGGTCACCGGCATCACGCCGCAGCGGGCACTGGCTGAAGGCATCAGCGAAGCCGAAGCGTTCGACCGCATCAACGAACAGCTGTCGCGCCCGGGTACCTGTGCCCTGGGCTACAACACCCTGCGCTTCGACGACGAATTCATCCGCTACGGTCTGTTCCGCAACTTCCATGACCCCTACGAGCGCGAGTGGCGCAACGGCAACTCGCGCTGGGACCTGCTGGACATGCTGCGGCTGATGCGCGCCCTGCGTCCCGAAGGCATCCACTGGCCACTGCGCGAGGACGGCGCCACGTCGTTCAAGCTCGAGCACCTGGCCGAAGCCAACAATGTGCGCGATGGCGATGCGCACGAGGCGCTGTCGGACGTGCGCGCCACGATCGGCATGGCACGCCTGTTCAAGCAGTCGCAGCCGCGGTTGTGGGAGTACGCGTTGAAACTGCGCGACAAGCGTTTCGTCGGCAGCCTGCTGGACGTGGGCGCGCTGAAGCCGGTGCTGCACATTTCCATGCGATACCCGGCCAGCCGGCTGTGCGCGGCTCCGGTGCTGCCGCTGGCGGTGCACCCGACGATCAACAACCGGGTGATCGTGTTCGATCTGGAAGGTGACATCGACGACCTGCTGCAGCTGCCAGCCGAGACGATCGCCGAGCGGCTCTACCTGCGCGCCAGCGAACTGCCCGAAGGCGTCGCCCGGGTGCCGCTGAAGGAAGTACATCTGAACAAGGTCCCGGCGCTGGTCGCCTGGAACCACCTGCGGCCCGACGATCACGCCCGCCTGGGCCTGGATGTCGCCGCCATCGAAGCCAAGGTCGAGCGGCTGCGTGCATTCGCGCCGCAACTGGCCGAGAAGGCACGGCAGGTGTACAACCAACCACGGGACGCCGTCGTGGCCGACGTCGATGCTTCGCTGTACGACGGCTTCCTCGGCAATGGCGACAAGCCACTGCTGGCCCTGGCGCGGACCACGCCGCCCGCAGAGCTGGCTGCGCTGGAAGGCCGCTTCCGCGATCCGCGCCTGCCCGAACTGCTGTTCCGCTATCGCGCCCGCAACCATCCCGACACCCTGGCACCGGCCGAGCGCCAGCGCTGGCAGGACTACCGCCGCCAGCGCCTGCTCGGTGACGGCCGCCTGGGCGAACTCAACCTGCCCCAGTACCAGCAGCAGCTCGATGCACTGGCCGCCGAGGCGCCGGACGACGATCGCCGCCTGGCCCTGCTGCAATCGCTGCGCGACTGGGGCCAGCATCTGCAGGAGAGCTTGTGAGCACCTATTTCAGCGACGCCAGTTTCAGGTTCCTGCGCAGCCTTGCGCGGCACAATGAAAAGGCCTGGTTCAACGACCATCGCCAGCAGTACGAAGACCATGTACGGCAGCCGTTCCTGCGCCTGCTGGGCGACCTGCAGCCCGCGCTGGCCGAGGTCAGCGCGCATTTCCGTGCCGATACCCGTGGCGTCGGTGGTTCGCTGTTCCGCATCCATCGCGATGCGCGCTTTTCAAACGACAAATCGCCGTACAAGACCTGGCAGGGCGCACGCCTGTTCCATGAACGCCGCCGCGAAGTGGCCGCTCCGTCGTTCTACGTGCATCTGCAGCCGGGCGAGAGCTTCGTCGGTGCCGGCCTGTGGCACCCCGAACCGGACACCCAGCGCCGCGTGCGCCATTTCATCCTGGACAACCCCGGCAGCTGGAAGGCCGCAGCGCATGCACCCGCCCTGCGCCGGCGTTTCGATTTCGAGCAGAGCGAGAAGCTGGTCAGGCCGCCGCGTGGCTTCCCCGCCGATTTCGAGTTCATCGACGATCTCAAGCATCGCAACTGGGTGATGTGGCGCTCGCTGGACGATGAGACGATGACCGGGCCGCGCCTGCTGTCCACGCTCGGCAAGGACCTGGCCGCGCTCGGCCCCTTCGTCGACTATCTGTGCGCAGCACTGGATCTGGAGTTCTGATGCCACTGGCCCGGCAACGCCGCCCGCTCGGCCGCACCGGCCTGTCCGTATCGCCGGTCGGGCTGGGCTGCTCGGGCTTCTGGGGCCATCGCCGCTTTGCCGAGCATGCCGCCGCAGCGATCGTCGAGCACGCGCTGGCCCAGGGCGTGAACCTGTTCGACACCGGCCACAACTACTCCGGCTTCCATGCCGAACCGCGCCTGGGCCGCATCCTGCGACCGCTGCTGGCCCGCTACCCGCGTGAGTCACTGGTCATCTCCAGCAAGGGCGGCACACTGACCGGACAGGCCGGCATCAGTGGCGCAGAACAGCGCGATTTCTCGCCTGCGGCCATCACCGCCAGCTGCGAAGCCTCGCTGCGCAACCTTGGCCTGGATTACCTGGACATCTACCAGCTGCATGGCGCCACCGCGCACGACATCAACGACGATCTGCTCGATGCGCTGCAGCGCCTGCGCGAACGTGGCCTGATCCGCGCCACCGGCATCAACACCCACTCAGCCTCGACGCTGCACTGGATGCTTGCGCATCCACAGGCATTCGACGTGGTCCTGCTGGACTACAACGCGCTGCAGCAGGATCGTGCGCCGCTGATCGACCAGCTGCATGCGGCCGGAATCGGCGTACTGGCAGGCACCGTGCTCGCACAGGGCCACCTGCTGCCCAGCCAGCCTCGCCGGCCGAGATTGGCCGATGCCTGGTACCTGGCGCGCGCGTGGCTCAAGCCCAGCAGCCGCCGTCTGATGCGCAGCGCACGTGCGATGCGCCGGGCCATTGCGGCGATCGACAGCCAGCGTCCGGCCCAGACTGCGTTTGCCTACGTTCTGGGCCACCCCGGCGTGGCCGCCGGCATCCTGGGCACTACCCGCGTCGGCAGTCTGGAGGAGGTGCTGGCCACGCGACCCGAAGCACTGCGCCCCGCCGACCGGCAACGCCTGGTCGCCGCTTATGGCGACGGCAGCGGTTCGCCCAGTCATTGAGTCTTCACCCCGGCCGGCCGCACTTGCGGCAGTCTGGCGGCATGAAGAAGCTCACTGCGATCGTGGTCCTGTTGGTGATTGCCCTGGCCGGCGTGTGGTTCGGCGGTCCCTACCTGACCATACAGGGTCTGTCCAAGGCCATCGAACAGCGCGATACCGCCGCACTGGAACGCTACGTCGACTTTCCGCGCGTGCGCGTCAGCCTGCGTGCGCAACTCAATGATTACCTCGTGCGCCAGGCCGGCCCCGATGTGGCCAGCAGTCCGTTCGGCGCCCTGCTCTACGGCCTGGGCGACCAGCTTGGGGGCGCGGCGGTGGACACCCTGATGACCCCGACCGGCATCGGTGCGATGCTGCAGGGCCATGTGCTGTGGAAGCGTGGGCGCAACGAGCTGCAGGGCGGAGATGCCTTCGCGGCGACCGAACCGGCACGGCCTTTGAAGAACGCCCGCCACCGTTTCGAAGCGTTCGACCGCTTCGTCGTCGACGTTGATCGCGGCCCGGGCCAACCACCGTTGAAGGTCGTGCTGGAACCGCAGGGGCTGCGCTGGAAAGTGGTTGACCTGCAGTTGGGAATGGCCGGCACCCCATGATGCAGAACGCCGGGCGTGGCCCGGCGTTCCTACAGGTGCCGCTACGCTCGCCGGGCGTGGCCCGGCGCTACCGCGTCATCCCTCGTTGGCGACACCGTGCGGCACATGGCCCGCGGCAACGTGTTCGCGGGCACTGTCGATGTTGTGCTGCGAATCATCGAAGAAGATGTCGGCACCGAAGGCCTGCAGGAACGGCCCCTTGTGGCGGCCGCCCAGGAACAGCGCCTCGTCCAGGCGCACGCCCCATTCGCGCAGCGTGCGGATCACCCGCTCGTGCGCGGGCGCAGAACGGGCGGTGACCAGCGCCGTGCGGATCGGCGCACTGTCACCGGCCGGGAACACCTCCTGCAGCGTGTGCAGCGCGGACAGGAAGCCGCGGAACGGGCCACCGCTGAGCGGTTCGCGCGCACGTTCGCGCTCGTGGCGGCCAAATGCCTCGACCCCCTGTTCGCGCGAGATGCGCTCGCTTTCATCACCGAAGATCACCGCATCACCGTCAAAGGCAATGCGCAGCTGGCCGGACGGTCGGCCGGTGTCGATCTGGTCCGCGGCGGCCGCAGCGGTCTCGCCGGGTGGCTTGGGCAGGATCGTCGCAGCGGCGATTCCGTGGCGCAGCGCACTGCGGACCGACTCCGGATTGGCCGACAGGAACAGATCGGTGCCGAACGGTTTCACGTAGGGCCAGGTCGGCTCACCGGCGGTGAAGGTGGCACGGATGATGCCCAGGCCGTAGTGCTGGATCGAATTGAAGATGCGCAGGCCGGTATCGGCCGAATTGCGCGACAGCAGGATCACCTCGACGCGCGGGTTCTCCGGGCTGGCGCCCTGGTTCAGCGCCAACAGCTTGCGCACCACCGGGAAGGCCACGCCGGGACCGAGGATGTCGTCCTCGTGCTGGCGCTGGTACTCCGCATAGGCCGCCACGCCATCGGTCTCGAACAGCGCGTGGCTTTCCTCGAGATCGAACAGGGCGCGCGAGGTCACCGCGACGGTCAGCAAACGGGGGGAGTTGTCACCCATCGGTGGGGGTCCTTCTGGCGGTCGACGCGACCGGCAACCTATTGTCCTCAAAAAACGAACTGTTCGCTCAGGATCCGGTCTTCCAGATTGTGTTCCGGGTCGAACAGCAATGTCACCCGGCGGTCGCGCGACTCGCGGATGGTCACCTCGACCACGTCGCGCGTCTCGTGCGAATCGGCGGTCACGCTGACCGGTCGCTTGTAGGGGTCCAGCACGCGGAAGCGCACCTCCGTATCCGCCTTGAGAATGGCACCACGCCAGCGTCGCGGGCGATACGGTGCCAATGGCGTCAGCGCGATGGTGTGCGAGCCCAAGGGCAGCACGGGTCCGTGGGCCGAATAGTTGTAGGCGGTGCTGCCTGCGGGCGTGGCAACCAGCACGCCGTCGCCGATCAGTTCGGCCACCCGCTCCTGCCCATTGAGGTCGATGCCGATGTGCGCAGCCTGGCGGGTCTGCCGCAGCAGGGACACGTCGTTGTACGCCAGCGAACCGGTGCTGGTGCCCGATTCGGTCAGCGCCACCATCTCCAGCGGACGCAGGTTGGCCGGTTCCGCGCGGGCGATGCGTGCATTGACGTCGTCGTCGCCCCGGTACTGGTTCATCAGGAAACCTACGGTGCCCAGCTTCATGCCGAACACCGGTTTTCCCAGGTGGCCGTGACGATGCAGCGTCTGCAGCATGAAGCCATCACCGCCCAGCGGGCAGAGCACGTCGGCCTGCTCGGGGGCATGGTCGCCAAAGCGCGCGACCATGGCCGCGCGGGCCATCTGCGCAGCTTCGGTGGTGCTTGCCAGGAAAGCGATGCGGGGGGTGTCGCTCATCGGTGGATCCGGGGGGAAGGCGTGAGGGAGAGCATAACCGAGCGCCGCTACGCTCGCCGGGGGGGGGGGCGGCGGGGGCCCCGGCCGCCCCCCCCCCGCCGCGGGGGGGGGGGGGGGGGCGGGGGGGGCGCGGGGGGCCCGCCGCGCACGCCCAACGCGCGGGGGGCCCGCGGCGGGGCG
>NZ_JBRRET010000023.1:0-63598 GCF_056760435.1 Stenotrophomonas sp. STEN008
GGGGGCGGTGCTGTGTCACCCCCCCCGCGGTCCGCCACCGCCCCCCCCCCCGGCGGCGGGGGGGGGGGGGTGCCCGTGGCGGGGGGGCGCGGCACGGCCGCCCCGCTACCCTGCACCGCCTGCAGCGCCACGCCGACGCCGGCACTGCGCAGGCGTACTGCTCACCCCGCGTACGCCGTCAGCCGGCCATCCTGTTCAACCACCCGGATCGGCCCGCCGAACACCGCCGACAGAGGCTCGTCACACAGCAGCGTGGCCCGACTGCCGTCGGCCAGCACGCGGCCGTCGCGCAGCAGCACCACCCGCTCGATCTCGGGAATGACCTCTTCAATGTGATGGGTCACCAGCACCAGGGTGATGCCCTGCTGCGCCAGTGCCCGCATGGTCGCGATCAGCTGCTGGCGGGCGACCAGATCCAGGCCGGTGGAGGGTTCGTCCAGCAGCAGCGCCTGCGGCCGGTTCACCAGCGCGCGCGCGATCAGCACCCGGCGCGTCTCGCCGGCAGAGAGCTCTGCATAGGCGCGCTCGCGCAGGGCCAGCGCACCGGTCATCGCCAGTGTCTCGCCGGCGCGGGCACGCATCTCGGCGGTCACCTCACGGAAAGCCGGCACCACGCAGCTGGCGAAGAAACCGGACAGCACGGCCTGCTCGACGGTGAGCCCCGGCATCTCGGACAGCGTGCTGCTGAGGTCACCGGTGACGATGCCCAGCTGCGAGCGCAGCCGGTCCACCTGCCAGCGGTTCTGGCCCAGCACCTTCACCGCGACCGCGCCGTCGCCCTGCGCCAGCGGGTAGAGCTCGCGGGTGATCAGCTTGATGAAGGTCGATTTGCCGCAGCCATTCGGGCCGAGCAGGGCGGTGTGCTGGCCCTGCGCGATGCGCAGGCTCAGCCCATGCAGGACCTTCACCTGGCCGCGCATCACGCTGGCGCGGTCCAGTTCGATCAACGGCGGCCGCTCCCCGGCGGACGGGACGGCGACAACGGCGCGGGCGCGCGGATCCAGGCTCGACAACTCAGGTCCCCAACTGTGAACGGTGCCACGGAAGCGGTGCTGGCGCACCGCGGTCAGAGGTGCAGTTTGCAACGCAAGCGGCCATGATGTCTGCCATCCCCGTGCGATCCGGAGAGCCTCCATGTCCGATGCCCTGATATCCCTGTTGACCGGTGGCGTGCTCGGCCTGGGAGGGTGGGCCATGCTGGCGGTGCTGCTGGTCTTCACCCAGATCACCATCTTCTCGGTGACGCTCTACCTGCATCGCAGCCAGGCCCATCGCGGCGTCGATTTCCATCCGGCACTGGCCCACGTGTTCCGCTTCTGGCTGTGGCTGACCACCTCGATGATCACCCGCGAGTGGGTGGCCATCCATCGCAAGCACCACGCCAAGGTGGAGACCGAGGACGACCCGCACAGCCCGGTCACGCGCGGCATCGGCACGGTGTTCTGGCGGGGAGTGGAGCTGTATCGGGAAGCACGCGGCATGCGCGCGGATATCGAGCAGTACGGACGCGGCACGCCCGACGATGCCATCGAGCGCCACCTGTATACCCCGCATGCGACCCTCGGCCCGGTGCTGCTGCTGGCCATCAACAGCGTACTGTTCGGCCTGCCGGGCGTAGCACTGTGGGCGATCCAGATGGCGTGGATTCCGTTCTGGGCGGCCGGCGTGGTCAATGGCCTGGGGCACTGGTGGGGTTACCGCAACTACGAATCGGCCGACACCTCCACCAACCTGACACCGTGGGGCGTCTGGATCGGTGGCGAGGAACTGCACAACAACCACCATGCCTTCCCCAGTTCGGCACGCTTTGCCATGCGGCGCTGGGAAGTCGACATCGGCTGGTGCGCGATCCGCCTGCTGCAGGCCCTGCGCCTGGCCAGGGTGCTGCGCGTCGCACCGGCGATGGATGTGCGCCCGAACATCGCCGTGCCCGACGCCGAGACCCTGAAGGCACTGCTGTCGCATCGCTTCCAGGCGATGACCGATTACCAGCGCAACGTCTTCATGCCGGCCTTGCGCGAGGAAGCCGCCCAGGCGGGCGCCAAGCTGCGCCGGCTGCTGCCGCGGCGGCTGCGCCGCGGCCTGGTCAACGATGGGCGCTGGCTGAAGCCGGACAACCGTGCCCAGCTCAGCGAGTGGGTGGCGCAACGCCCGCGCATCCGTGTGCTGGTCGAGTACCGCGCGCGGCTGGCTGCGCTGCTGGAGGCGCGCGGGCACGATGCCGCCGAGCGCCTGCGACACCTGCAGGCGTGGTGCCGCGAGGCCGAGGGGAGCGGAATCGCCGCGCTGCAGGCCTATGCCGAACGGCTGAAGGGCTACACGCTGGTGGGCGCATGAGGGCAGGGGCGCTGCTGCTGGCCGCGCTGCTGCCGGCCGCCGCCCCGGCCCAGGTCAGCGACACCCGCAGCTACCTGCAGAAGATGGACAGCGACGGCGACGGCCGGGTCAGCGAGACCGAGTACGTGCAGTGGATGCTGTATGCCTTCGACCGCATGGACCGCAATGGGGATGGCGTGCTGACTACCGATGAACTGCCCGGTGGCAAGGGCAGAGCGATCACCCGCGAGCAGCAGCGGCAGGTCATCGTGCAGCGCTTCCACAAGCAGGATGCCAACGGTGACGGGTTTCTCGACGCCCGTGAGCTGTCCGCGCCCCCGCGTTGAGCGGGCGTAGAATCGGGGCATGCCTGAACTGCCCGAAGTCGAAACCACCCGCCGCGGCCTGGCCCCGCATCTGCAGGACCGCCGCGTCCACGGCGTGATCCTGCGCCGCGCCGACCTGCGCTGGCCGATTCCGCCGGAGATTGCGCAGCTGCTGCCGGGACAGCGCATCGAAGGCATCCGCCGGCGCGCGAAGTACCTGCTGCTGGACACGGCCATCGGCAGCGCCGTACTGCATCTGGGCATGTCCGGCAGCCTGCGTGTACTGCCCGGAGATACCCCACTGCGGCCACATGACCACGTGGATATCAGCCTGGACAACGGGCGCCTGCTGCGCTTCAACGATCCGCGCCGCTTCGGCAGCCTGCTCTGGCAACCGGCCGGGCAGGTCCATCCGCTGCTGCAGGGGCTGGGGCCTGAACCGCTGGACGAGGCCTTCCATGGCGATTACCTGTTCGCCCGCAGCCGCGGCCGCAGCGCCCCGGTCAAGACCTTCCTCATGGACCAGGCGGTGGTCGTGGGCGTCGGTAACATCTATGCCGCCGAGAGCCTGTTCAAGGCCGGCATCAGCCCGCTGCGCGAGGCCGGCAAGGTCTCACGCGAGCGCTACCAGCGGCTGGCCACCGCGGTGAAGGAAACGCTGGGCTACGCGATCACCCGCGGTGGCACCACACTGCGTGATTTCATCAGCCCCGATGGCGCACCCGGCTACTTCGAGCAGGAACTGCTGGTCTATGGCCGCGACGGGCTGCCCTGCCCGACCTGCGGACGCCTGCTCAAGCACGCCATGATCGGCCAGCGTGCCAGCGTGTGGTGCAGCCACTGCCAGCGCTGAGGCGGTCCAGCCAGCGGCAGCTGAATGGGAGGTTGCGCCCTCCGCTGCCCGTTAACGTTTGTCTGCCTATGATGGCCGACCCTTCCCTGTGCCTGACGCGCCTGCATGCAACGACGCGACTTCATCCGCAACGCCTCCCTGGCCCTGGCAGCCTTCGGCCTGCCGTCCCTGCCCGCCTGCGCCGCCAGCAGGAACGGCCAGGTCGGCCTGCGCCGCCTCGGCCAGCCGCAGCCGTTCAGCTTCGCCACCCTGAAGGGGCAGGCACGCGCACTGGCACAGGCTCCGTACCAGAGCCACAAGCGGGTGCTGCCGGGCCGGCTTGAAGCGCTGGACTGGGACCAGTACCAGTCCATCAGCTATCGCCAGGACCACGCGCTGTGGGCCGATCAGCCCGGCAAGTTCCAGGCCAAGTTCTTCCACCTGGGCCTGTACTTCCATTCGCCGGTGCGCATGTTCGACGTGGTCGACGGCCAGGCGCAGGAACTGGCGTATGACGGTGCAGCGTTCAACTACGGCAAGAGCGGGATCCGCAACGGCGAACTGCCGGCGGACCTGGGCTTCGCCGGGTTCCGCCTGAACACCCGCAAGGATACCGACCGCGATTTCGCGGCGTTCCTTGGCGCCAGCTATTTCCGCGCGGTCGGCAAGGAAGGCCAGTACGGGCAGTCCGCGCGCGGCCTGGCGATCGATACCGGCATGGGCAGGCCGGAGGAGTTTCCCGACTTCATCGCCTATTACCTCGAACAGCCTGCCGCCGATTCGGACACCATCATCGTCTATGCGTTGCTGGACTCGCCCAGCGTAGCCGGCGCCTACCGCTTCGCCATCACCAACGGCGATGTGCTGCTGATGGACATCGACAGTGCGCTCTACCCACGCAAGGCGATCGAGCGCCTGGGCATCGCGCCGTGCACCAGCATGTACCAGGTGGGTGAGAACGACCGCCGCATGGACTGGGACTGGCGCCCGGAGATCCACGATACCGATGGCCTGTCGATGTGGACCGGGGCCGGTGAGTGGATCTGGCGGCCGCTGTGCAATCCGCGCAACCTGCGCTTCAACATGTTCGTCGACCGCAATCCGCGTGGCTTCGGCCTTCTGCAGCGCGACCGCAACTTCGATCACTACCAGGACGACGGCGTCTTCTATGAGAAGCGCCCCTGCCTGTGGATCGAGCCGAAGGGCGAATGGGGCGAGGGCTCGGTGCAGCTGGTGGAGATCCCCACGGTCGATGAGACCTTCGACAACATCGTCGCCTTCTGGAATCCGAAGGAGAAGCCGCAGCCGGGACAGGAGCTGCTGGTCGGCTACCGCCTGTACTGGGGCGCCGAGCCGCCGGCACGGCCACCGCTGGCGCATTGCGTGGCCAGCCGCACGGGGCTGGGCGGTGTGGTCGGCAAGAAGCGCGAGTACTTCTCGTGGCGCTTCGCCGTGGACTTCGAAGGCGGCGAACTGGCCAAGCTGATCGACAAGGCCGAGGTCGAGGCAGTGGTGGAAACCAGCCGGGGCCGTGTCGAGATCGTATCGGCGCGTCCGCTGCGCGAGATCGACGGTTACCGCGCGATGTTCGACCTGGTGCCGCCGGAAGGCAGCACCGAACAGATCGACATCCGCCTGTACCTGCGCAGCGGTGGCAAGCCGCTGACCGAAACCTGGCTGTACCAGTACACGCCGCCGCCGGCCGGTGCACCGGAGCGGACGCTGTACTGAGTGGGTGTCGGTTTGCAGGGCTTGCAGCCCCCCATCCGCAGACACTGGAGCAACGTCAGAAGCTGGCTTCCTGTGGATGGGCAGTTTCCCGGGGTGAGTTGGATACGTCGATGGGGTCAGATCCCTTTTCCCGAAGGGAAACGGATCTGACCCCACAGTTTCATTCGACGTTGACGTTGCTTCTGCAGGTGAGCGCAGCCCTGCCAAACACCGCCTACAGCGGCAAGGGTGCCTGCATCGGCTCGATGCGGCCTTCACCGCGGGTGATCTTCTTGAACTCGGCCCGGCTCACCGACACATAGCGGTCGTTGCCGCCGATCTCCACCTGCGGGCCGTCCTGCACGGCATGCCCATGCTCATCCACACGGACGGTCATGATCGCCTTCTTGCCGCTGTGGCAGATGGTCTTGATCTCCTGCATCTCGTCGGCCCATGCCAGCAGGTACTGGCTGCCTTCGAACAGTTCACCGCGGAAATCGGTGCGCAACCCGTAGCACAGCACCGGGATGCGCAGCTGGTCGACCACTTCGCCGAGCTGCCAGACCTGCGCGCGAGTCAGGAACTGTGCTTCGTCCACCAGCAGGCAGCCCATCGGCCCGTTCGATGCCAGGTCCTGTTCGGCCCAGCGCTGCAGGTCGGTGTCGCGGTCGAACGCCATGCCTTCGGCGCGCAGCCCGATACGCGAGGCCACCACGCCTGCGCCCGCGCGATCATCCAGGCGCGGGGTCAGGATCGCCACCCGCATGCCGCGCTCGCGATAATTGTGCGCGCTCTGCAGCAGGGTGGTGGTCTTGCCGGCGTTCATCGCCGAGTAGTAGAAGTAGAGCTTGGCCATCGGCCAATTGTACGCATCCGCTGCGCAGCCGGCCGCAGGCTACTTCGCTGCCGGTGGCACGTTCGGCAGCTGCTCCAGTTCGCCCACTTCGACGGAGGCATCCAGTGGGCGGGCCCAGAACGCATCCTGGTTGCACCAGTACCGCTGGGGATCCCACCAGGCCTTGTCGTAGACCAGCTGCGCCGGCACCTGAGGGGTAACCAGGCCGGGCATAGCGTCGGGCCCCGAACGCGACGCCACCATCAGCCCGGGCGAGATATGGCCCGTACGCGAGCCGGTGATCTGACCAAGGCCCTGGCGCAGCTTCCTCTCCATGCGCGGCTTGGCCTGGGCATCGCCGAAGCGTGCATACACGGCCTGGCCCCGGTGCACGGCCTGTGCGCGTTCGGTCTCGTCCAGCTGCTCCCAGTAGAGTTCGCGCTGGCGCAGGAAATCGTGGTACATCCGCTCGGCGGCCAGATCCATCCAGGCATAGGCCAACGGCCGGTCGACGGCGGTCCCGACGCCCTGCCAGTACATCCGCGCCACCATCGACTGCGAGAACTTGTCGGCATACAGCGCGGCAGTGCGGAAGCTGCGCAGCGCCTGCGCGTACTTGCCCTCGCGATACAGCCCCAGGGCATGACCCCGCCATCGCAGGTCAGGATGGGCCTCAAAGAAGCCGTTGGTGAGTACATCGCGGGGAATGGGCTTGGCCGGTTGCAACCTGCACTCCAGCGCCGGCGCGGCGGCCACCGCCAAGCCTGGCGCAGCCATCGCGAGTATGACCAGGCAGAACAAGCGCGTGTGCGTGTTCATGACATCACTCCATTGATGCGTCTGCCCACTGATAGCACCGGACAGCGCCCATCGCAAGCCGGGCCGGGCGATGGCGACTCTGTGGTGGTGCCCGGCCGCCCGGTACAATCCGCCCATCATGCACGGTCTCAATCCTCCCCAAGCCGCCGCCGTCCTGCACATCGAAGGCCCGTTGCTGGTGCTCGCCGGTGCCGGCAGCGGCAAGACGCGCGTGATCGTGGAGAAGATCGCCCACCTGATCGGCTGCGGCCGCTACCCGGCCCGCCGCATCGCCGCGATCACCTTCACCAACAAGTCGGCCAAAGAGATGCGCGAACGTGTGGCCAAGCGTCTGCGCGAGCAGGACGCCGACGAGGTGACCATCTGCACCTTCCACGCCCTGGGCCTGAAGTTCCTGCAGATCGAGCATGCGGCGGTGGGCCTGAAGCGCGGCTTCTCGATCTTCGATGCCGACGACGCCGCCGCGCAGATCAAGGACCTGATGCATGGCGCCAAGCCCGACGATATCGAGGACATGAAGAACCTGGTGTCGCGGGCGAAGAATGCCGGTCTCTCGCCCGAGCAGGCGATGGCTGCCGCGCGCAGCAACCGCGAGAAGGAAGCAGCCAGCGTCTACGAGCGCTACCAGCTGCGCCTGACCGCTTTCAACGCGGTCGACTTCGACGACCTGATCCGCCTGCCGGTGCAGATCCTGGAGGAGAACCCGGAGATCGCCCTGGCCTGGCGCGAACGCATCGGCTACCTGCTGGTGGACGAATGCCAGGACACCAACGACGCGCAGTACCGCCTGCTCAAGCAGCTGGCCGGGGACAAGGGCAACTTCACCTGCGTGGGTGACGATGACCAGTCCATCTACGCCTGGCGTGGCGCCAACCCCGAGAACCTGCAGCAGATGGGGCGCGACTACCCCACGCTGGAGATCATCAAGCTGGAGCAGAACTACCGCTGCTCCAACCGCGTGCTGCGCGCGGCCAATGCGTTGATCGCCAACAACCCGCACGAGCACCTGAAGAAGCTGTGGAGCGATCAGGCCGACGGTGAGCGCATCCGCGTATGGGAATGCCGCAACAGCGAGCACGAGGCAGAGAAGGTGGCCGCCGAGATCGCCTTCGTGGCGCAGTCGCGCAACGTGCCGTGGAGTGACTTCTGCATCCTGTTCCGCGGCAACTTCCAGTCGCGGCCGCTGGAGAAGGCGATGCAGCTGCTGCGTATTCCCTATCACCTGACCGGCGGCACCATGTTCCTGGAGCGCCAGGAAGTGAAGGACACGCTGGCCTGGCTGCGGCTGCTGGTGAACCCGGACGACGACACCGCATTCATGCGTGCCGTGCAGGCGCCCAAGCGCGACGTGGGTGCCGGAACGCTGGCCAGGCTGGCCGAACTGGCATCGGAAAAAGACATGCCGATGGCCCAGGCGGCCGAGGCGATCGGCGCGCTGTCGCAGCTGCCGCCGCGCGCTGCCAACAGCCTGGCGCGTTTCACCGACATCCTGCGCGACCTGCGCGCACAGATGCGGCAGGTCAGCTCCGGTGACATGATCCGCAAGGTCGCCAAGGAATCGGGCCTGCTCAGCGAGCTGCGCCAGCAGGCCAAGGAAGAGGCCAGCTACCAGCGCCGCGCCAACAACATCGAGGAACTTGCGCAGTGGTTTGAAGGCGGTCCGCGCGGTGCCACCGCCGCCGATCTGGCCGGCCAGCTGGCACTGTTGTCGCGCAGCGACAAGGATGAGGGCGGCAACCAGGTGCGGATGATGACCCTGCATGCCTCCAAGGGCCTGGAGTTCCCGTATGTCTTCATCGTCGGCTGCGAGGACGGCGTGCTGCCGCACCAGGTCAGCCTCGACGAAGGCAACCTGCAGGAGGAGCGGCGGCTGCTGTACGTGGGTATCACCCGCGCCAAGATCCAGCTGTGGATGAGCTACAGCAAGCTCACCCGCAAGTTCGGCGAGCATGTGCGGCTCAAGCCCAGCCGCTTCTTCGACGAGATCCCGGCCGAGGAGATCCAGCGCGACGGCGCCGATCCGGTGGCCGATGCCGCGCGCAAGAAGGAGCGGGCAACGGCGGGACTGGCGGCGATCGAGGCCCTGTTCGACTGACCGGGGTCGGATCCCTTCCCGCAGGGAAGGGCTCTGACCCCAGCACATCGCCCTACAATCGGGCCTCTCCACCCACAGGTCTGCGCATGCATCCCATCGAAAGCGAACGCCTGCGGCTCCGCCGCATCGAGCCAGATCGTGATGCGGCGCCGATGCTGGCGCTGCTCAACGATCCTGGTTTCGTGCGCTTCATTGGTGACCGCAACGTGCACAGCGAAGCGCAGGCCCGCGAGTACATCGCCCTGCGCGTGCTGCACAGCTATGCGTTGAACGGGTTCGGCATGTATGCCATCGAGCGTCTGTCCGATGGCGCCTGGCTGGGCAATGCCGGGCTGGTCCGGCGCGACGGCCTGCCGGGACCGGACATCGGCTATGCACTGTTGTCGGAGTACACGGGGCACGGCTACGCAGGAGAAGCAGCGCGGGCGGTCTTCACCCACGCGCGCGGCGCCCTTGGCCTGCAGGACCTCTATGGCATCACCGACCTGGACAACGTCGTGTCCGGGAAAATCCTGCTGGGCCTGGGCATGTGCGAACAGGGGGTCATCCAGCTGCCGGGCATCGCCACGCCCAGCCGTCTGTATGCCACGCCGGGAGCGGCGCCGGTCGGCTAGTCCGCCTGTACCGCATCGACAGCGTTGGGCCAGGC
Organism: Stenotrophomonas sp. STEN008; assembly: GCF_056760435.1. NCBI lineage: Bacteria > Pseudomonadati > Pseudomonadota > Gammaproteobacteria > Lysobacterales > Lysobacteraceae > Stenotrophomonas > Stenotrophomonas sp. STEN008. The sequence continues at coordinate 9,583 of NZ_JBRRET010000023.1, forward strand.
CCGGCGGGCCGCCTCAGCCGCGCAGGTCCGCCAGCTGCGCCTGCAGTTCGGCCACTGCCGCTTCCAGCTGGGCCACCCGTTCAGCCAGGCCCGGGTCGGCCGGCTCGCTGCCACCGGCACCGCCTGCGTACCGTGCCGCCAGTGCCGCCGCGTCCACCTCGCCGCACAGCAGGTGCATGTAGCGGTCCTCGCGCTGGCCGCTGGCGCGCGGCAGCACGATGAGCAGCTCACGCTGCTGCAGGCGCTCGATGGCGTGGCGGGCTTCGTCGGTGTCGGCGAAGCGGTACAGGCGCTCGCTGCGCGTGACCAGCTCGCCCAGTGTCTGCGGCCCGCGCAGCAGCAGCATCGCCAGCAGCACGGTCTGCTGCCGGGTCAGGTCCAGCGCGGCCTGCAGGCGATGCTCGTAGCGGTCTGCACGCGAGGAGAAGTGCTGGCGCGCCAGGCCCATCGACTCCAGCTGGCGCAGCGCGTGCTGGACACTGCCGGCGTCGACGTTCATCACCGGCTCGCGCGCGGTCTTCTGGTTGGCGGCCGACTGGGCGGCGTTGACCGTCAGCGGGTAGGTGTCCGGCGTGGTCGCCTCCTTCTCCACCAGGCAGCCCAGCAGGCGGGCCTGCACGGGATCGAGCAGGGGACGGTCGGGGGTCTGGATGGCATCGGTCATGGCGGCCTCCGGGAAGGCATCGGGTCAACCGCCAAGCATAGCCGTCCCGATGGCGCCTTTGCCGGTAAAATGAGCCGATATCTGTTGCCGGTGAATGCCATGCGTCGTCCTGTTTCCCTGTCCCTCACCCTGCTCGCCACGGCGCTGCTGGGTCTGTCCGCCTGCAAGCGCGTCGAGACCCCGGCCACCGACGCGGCCGCTCCGGTGGCCCCGGCTGCCAAGACCGGGGCGGCCGGCGAAGCGACCGCCAACGACAACCTCAACGCGGTGCTGTGGATGCAGCGCGCGCAGGAGTACCGCGCGATCACCGAGCAGACCTACCGTGCCGCCGCCGACCGCCTGGACGGCGCGCTGAAGGAAGCCCACTGGGACGCGCTGGTGCCGGAAGAGCGCGGCAACGAGGCCAAGGGTCTGAAGCCCGCGGTGGTGCTGGACGTGGACGAAACCGTGCTGGACAACTCGCCCTACCAGGCGCGCCTGGTGCGCGATGGCAAGGAATACGACGAGCTGAGCTGGGACCAGTGGGTCGCGGAGAAGAAGGCCAAGGCGATTCCCGGCGTGGTCGATTTCGCCAAGGCGGCCAATGCCCGCGGCGTGACCCTTCTGTACATCTCCAACCGCGCCGTGCACCTGAAGGAAGCGACCCTGGCCAACCTGCGCGAGCAGGGCCTGCCGGTCGCCGATGACAGCGTGTTCCTGGGCCTGGGCACCGTGGTCGAAGGCTGCGAGCAGGCCGGTAGCGAGAAGAACTGCCGCCGGCGCCTGGCCGGGCAGAAGTACCGCGTGCTGATGCAGTTCGGCGACCAGCTGGGCGACTTCGTGGAAGTGACCGCCAACACCAATGAAGGCCGTGACGCACTGCTGCAGCAGTACCACGACTGGTTCGGCGAGCGCTGGTGGATGCTGCCGAACCCGACCTACGGCGGCTTCGAGCCGGCGCAGTTCAACAATGACTACAGCCAGTCGCGCCAGGCACGCCATGAGGCCAAGCGCGCTGCCCTGGACTACGCGCCGTGAGCCGCGCACCGCTGCCGCTGCGCGACGATGAGCGCCTGATCTTCGCGCTGGATGTCCCTGACCGCGTACAGGCACTGGAGTGGGTCGACCGCCTCGGCGAGAGCGTGGCCTTCTACAAGATCGGCATGGAACTGCTGGCGTCCGGTGACTACTTCCAGGTGCTGGATGAGCTGGCGCGCCGCGACAAGCGCGTGTTCGTCGATCTGAAGTTCTTCGACATCCCCGCTACCGCGGCGGCGGTGATCCGGCGGCTGTCGCAGTGGCCGGTCAGTTACGCCACCATCCACGGCTGGCATCCGGCAATGATGGAAGCCTGCGCCGCGGCCAGCACCGGCGACATGCGCCTGCTGGCGGTCACCGTGCTGACCTCGATGGGGCGTCCGGACCTGGCTCAGATGGGGATCGACCGCGAGCCGGTGGACGTGGTGGTCGAGCGCGCGCTGGCCGCGCAGGCCGCCGGTATCGACGGAGTGATCGCATCAGGCCAGGAAGCCGCGCCGATCCGTGCCGCGAGCGGTGCCGGCTTCTCGATCGTCTGCCCGGGCATCCGCCCCGGGGGTCCGGTCGGCGACGACCAGAAGCGTACCGTCGGCGTCGCCCAGGCGTTTGCCGATGGCGCCGACGCCATCGTGGTCGGTCGACCGATCCGCCTGGCGGCCGATCCGCAGGCAGCGGCGCGGTCGATCCAGCAGGAAATCGCGTCGGCTTTGGCTGCACGCTGAGTCCCGCACCAACAGCGATCACGGCGACATCATGAACGCCATCGCGCTGCATGCGGGATGGCGTTCGCAATTGTGGCTCCCGTAATGACGCGACCGTCCCCACACGGATGAACTGTGAGCCCGCTCGCAGTGCGCGGGGGTGGTCGCCCTTCCAATCGATGCACCGGCGTGGACCGCGGCTTCGCCGGTTCCAATCATCGATAGAGGGAGTACAAGGATATGTATCGCAGCACCTCTTTGCTGTTCGGTGGCCTGCTGGCCGCTGCCATCTTTCCTGCCACCGCAGCAGCACCGGCGACCGGGTCGCCCCACATCATCGGCGGCGCCCCGGCCGTGCCTGGCGAGTACCCGTTCATGGTCAGCCTGCAGGGCCTGGAGCTGGGGGACAGTGACTTCGACCGCCACGTCTGCGGCGGCACGGTGATCTCGCCGTCCTGGATCCTGACCGCCGCGCACTGCGTACAGGGCAACTCGCCCGCGCGGCTGGCGGTGCTGGCCGGCAGCACCACGCTGGCCAGCGCGCCATCGCCTCGAGCATCCAACATCAGGGCGATCCACGTGCATCCGGCCTTCAACAGCGGCAACACCCTGGAGCACGACGTGGCCCTGATCCACCTCAGCGCGCCGCTGGCCGACGTGCAGCCGGTTGCCCTGCGCCTGCGTCCGGACGCCAGCTATCTCAAGCCGGGTCGTGATTTCACCGTGATCGGCTGGGGTGACACCGGCATCGATGACGACGTGATCTACCCGACCGAGCTGCAGGCGGTGCGGACGCCCTTCGTGCCCTTCACGCAATGCCAGCAGGCATACGCCGGCGAGCTGGCCCGCGGCAAGGTGATCTGTGCCGGTCGCGAGGGCATCGACAGCTGCCAGGGGGATTCGGGCGGGCCCCTGCTGTTGCGCCTGCGGGAGGGCTGGACCCAGTTCGGCATCGTCAGCTGGGGCGAAGGCTGTGCCCTGGCTGGCTACCCGGGGGTTTATGCCCGAATCGCCGAAAAACATGCCGTGGATTTCATCGAATCCGTGTGGCAACGCGATTGATTCAATAAAATCAATAAGTTGAATAACATTACATCATGTGTTGCCTTAAGTTGTGCGGCGGCGTAGGATCGCGCCATCCGGTCTTCGGACCGGACCTGCGCCACAACACTGTCCTCCGGCCTCGAGCCGGCTTGAGGAGCCTGTGATCCCCGTGATCCGGGCTCTTTTTTTATCCCGGTGGCGGCGCTGGGGTCAGATCCCTTCTGCCGCAGCAGAGGGGATCTGACCCCCTTGGCTGGAAACCGTGACGTCCCGGCTTGCCGCTGTCACCTTGCAGGCCGCAAGATGCGGACCGGTCCGGGGAGTCCGAAGGCATGAGCACGGTAGTGCGAACGAAGTCTGCACGAGGGTGGGGGCTGGCGGCCATGGTGCTGCTGGCCGTGGCCGCGTGCCGCGAGCCAGGCAGTGATCCGGCCCGACCGGCAGCCGAACCGGTGGCCGCCGTGCAGGCGATGTCGCAGCGTCTGGCCGAGGACGATCTGCTCGGCTACGCGAAGCTGTCGGTGCCCCCCAGCCAGTACCAGCGGCTGCAGCAGGCCTGGGCGGACGGACACAGCCAATGGCCGCTGACCGAACTGCCGCTGGGTGACCAGCTGCTGCCGATGCTGGCCGCCCTGCGCAGGCCCGGCGCCAGTGCCGAACTGCAGCGCAGTTTCGACCGCCAGCTGGCCGGGCAGTCCGGCGCGGTGCGCCAGGCCGCGCAGTCGATGGGCAACTTCGGGGTGCAGTACCTGCGCCATCAGAAGGGATACACGCCCAGCCAGCAGGCCCACTACATCGCCCTGGTGGAGGCCCTGTCCGGCTGGGCGCAGGGCGCACCGATCAGCGATCGCGCACGGGCGCGCAGCAGCATCGCCGCGCTCGTCGGCGCCGCCACCCAGGTCGGCTTCGAGGATGATGCCGGCCTGCAGGCCGCGGGGATGGAAGGCAGCCTGCAGCAGCTGGCGCCGTTCATCCACACGCTCAAGGCCGTGCTGGCCAGCTACGGGCTGGGGGTGGACGAAGCCCTGCGCAGCATCCGCGGCGAAGTGCTGTCACTGGAGGGCGACAACGCGCTGGTCCGCCTGCAGTACGACCTGGCCGGGCGCGAGCTGACCCTGCAGCTGCCGCTGAGCCGGCGCGAAGGTCACTGGTACCTGACCCGCACTCTGGCCGATACCGACGCGATACTGCGCCAGGCCGACGCGGCCCGTGCGGCAGCCGCGCCCGCCCCGGCCGAACCCGCCGATGCAGGCGAAGAAGCGGCAATGCCGCCGCCTAAGCCATAATGGCGCCGATGTCGAAACAGAACCCGCTGCCGTTCCCCGGCGAAGAATCCCAGTCGACGCCCGCCGAAACGGCGCTGGCGTCCCCCTCGACCAGTACCGGCCCGAATCCGGTGCCGCCGCCCGTGCACGCCCGTCCTCCTGGCCGCCGCCCGCTGTGGGCACGGCTGCTCGGCCGCCTGGTCGAGCCGTGGCTGTCGCTGAAGATCGAACCTGAGGATCCGGGCCAGTACAACGATGGCCGTCCGGTGATGTACGTGCTGGAAGACTACGGGCTGTCCAATGCGCTGATCCTGGACAAGGCGTGCCGCCAGGCGGGCCTGCCTTCACCGCTGGTGCCGCTGGCCGGCGACCCGACCGGTCGCAAACGCGCCTACCTGGCACTGTCGCGGCGCAGTTCCAGCAACTCGCTGATTCCGGAACAGCGTGGCGCCAAGACCCATTCCGATTCGCTGGCCAAAGTCCTGCAGGCGCATCGCGTGCATGAGGATCTGGACGTGCACCTGGTGCCCGTGTCGATCTTCGTCGGCCGCGCGCCGGACAAGCAGAGCGGGTGGTTTGCCGTACTGTTCTCGGAGAACTGGGCGCTGGTCGGCCGTTTCCGCCGCCTGCTGGCGGTCCTGCTCAACGGCCGCAGCACCATCGTCCGCTTCGCTCCGCCGATTTCGCTGCGCTCCACCGTCAACGAGGGCCTGGAGCCCGAGCGCACGGTGCGCAAGCTGCAACGCGTGCTGCGCACCCATTTCCGCCGTATCCGCGAATCGGTGATCGGCCCGGACCTTTCCACCCGCCGCCTGCTGGTGGACCAGGTACTGGCCGCCGAGCCGGTACGCGAAGCGATCGCCGCGCAGGCCAAGCGCGACAATTCCAAGCCGGCCGATGCCTGGAAGAAGGCGCATGCCTACGCCTGGGAAATCGCTGCGGACTATTCCAGCCCGGTGGTGCGCTCGGCCAGCTTCATGCTCAGCCATGTCTGGAACCGGATCTATGCCGGTGTGCTGGTTCACCATCTGGACAAGTTCAAGGCGGCCGCGCCGGGCCATGAAGTGGTGTACGTGCCCAGCCACCGCAGCCACATGGACTATCTGCTGCTGTCCTACCTGCTGTACGACCGCGGCATCGTGCCGCCGCACATCGTGGCCGGCATCAACCTCAACCTGCCGGTGGTCGGCACGCTGCTGCGCAAGGGCGGCGCGTTCTTCATCCGCCGCTCCATCCGCGGCAACGCGCTGTACTCGGCGGTGCTCAGCGAGTACGTCGCGCAGCTGGTGGCCGGTGGCTATTCCATCGAGTACTTCGTCGAGGGCGGCCGCTCGCGTACCGGCCGCCTGCTGCAGCCCAAGGGCGGCATGATCTCGATGACACTGCGCGCCTTCCTGCGCCAGCCGCGCAAGCCGGTGCTGTTCCAGCCTGTCTACATCGGCTACGAGAAGCTGATGGAAGGCGGCAGCTACCTGGACGAACTCTCCGGCCGACCGAAGGAAAAGGAATCGATCTGGCAGCTGCTGTGGGGCATCCCCAAGGTGCTCAAGCAGAACTACGGGCAGGTGGTGGTCAACTTCGGCGAGCCGATCGCGCTGAACGACGTGCTGGCCGAGAAGGCGCCGGAGTGGAAGGGTGAGGCGGTGCCGGAAGACGAGAAGCCGGCATGGCTGTCGACCACTGTCGATACACTGGCCGAGCGCATCCAGGAACGCATCAATGGTGCGGCGGACGTCAACCCGATCAATCTGCTGGCATTGGCCCTGCTGTCCACGCCCAAGCATGCAATGGGCGAGGCGGACCTGATCGCGCAGATCGAACTGTGCAAGACCCTGCTGGTCGAGATGCCGTATTCGGACCGGGTGACGGTGACTCCGCATTCGCCGGAGCGGATCATTGCCCACGCCGAAGAGATCAACGTCCTTACCCGCATCAAGCACCCGCTGGGCGACGTGCTCAGTGTGAGCGGCGACACCGCGGTGCTGCTGAGCTACTTCCGCAACAACGTGCTGCACCTGTTCACCGCCTCCTCGTGGGTGGCGTGCTGTTTCCAGAACAACCGCCGCATGAGCCGCACCGGCCTGGTCCAGCTGGGCCGCACCGTCTACCCGTTCCTGCAGGCCGAGCTGTTCCTGCCGTGGACCGAGGACGAATTCGCCCAGCGCATCGACCAGACCATCGACGTGTTCGTGCGCGAGGGACTGCTGCAGAACGTCAACGAGGACGATGGCGGCATTCTTGCCCGCAACACCGGGCAGACCGACGAAGTGTTCCGCCTGCGTGCGATCGGCCACTCCCTGCAGCAGGCCTTCGAGCGCTACTACATCGCCATTTCGGTGCTGGTGAAGAACGGGCCGGGCACGCTCGGCGCCGCCGAACTGGAAAGCCTGTGCCAGCAGGCCGCACAGCGCCTGAGCCTGCTCTACGCGCCGGCGGCACCGGAGTTCTTCGACAAAGCCCTGTTCCGCAGCTTCATCCAGAAGCTGCGCGAACTGCGCCTGGTATGGCCCGACGAGAACAGCAAGCTGCTGTTCGACCAGCGCCTGGATGCCTGGGCCAAGGACGCCAAGTTCATCCTCGGTCGCGAACTGCGCCACACCATCGAGCGGGTCAGCCCGGAAGCCGCACGCCCGGACGAGCCCGCGCCGCAGGATTGAACGGTGGGTGTGGACCTTGGTCCACACACCTTTCAGCTGTGCCAACCAAGGTTGGCACCCACCCGAACCCGGCTCACGCCGGCTCGTCGGGAATCTGCAGGCTTTCCAGCCGGGTGATGCAGTCCTTCAGCTGCAGCTTGCGCCGCTTCAGGCGTTTGGACTCGAGCTCGTCCTCGCCATTGGCCGCCATGCGGGTGATCTGTTCATCCAGCAAGCGGTGCTCGGCGCGCAGGGCGGCGAGGCGTTCGGCGATCTCGGCGGGGCTGTAGGTGTCCACAGCCTCCGAGCATACACAGCGATGATGACCACCGGGAGAGGGCCGGACCGTTCCCCGGCCGGGGCCGCTCCAAGCCGGTAGAATGGCAGGCATGAGTGCCGTGATCTCCCTTCCCGATCCCCTGCCGCGCGCGCCCCGCGATCCGCGCGCGGCCGAGCGCGAGCAGCACAAGCTGGCCAAGCGCCTGCGCCGTCAGGTGGGCGAGGCGATCGCCGACTTCGGCATGATCGAGGCCGGCGACAGGATCATGGTCTGCCTGTCCGGCGGCAAGGACAGCTATACCCTGCTGGACATGCTGGTGCAGCTGCAGAAAAAGGCACCGGTGCCGTTCGAACTGGTGGCGGTGAACCTGGACCAGAAGCAGCCGGGCTTCCCCGAGCATGTGCTGCCGGAGTATCTGGCCGGGCTCGGGGTGCCGTACCACATCATCGAGCAGGACACCTATTCAGTGGTCAGCCGGGTGATTCCGGAAGGCAAGACGATGTGTTCGCTGTGCTCGCGCCTGCGCCGCGGCGCGCTGTACCACCATGCCGAGACCCATGGCTTCACCAAGATCGCGCTCGGCCACCACCGCGATGACATGGTGGCCACGTTCTTCATGAACCTGTTCCACCACGCCAAGCTGTCGGGCATGCCGCCGAAGCTGCGCAGCGATGACGGCCGGCACGTGGTGATCCGGCCGCTGGCCTACGTGCGCGAAAGCGACATTGTCGCGTACGCGCAGGCACGCCGGTTCCCGATCATCCCCTGCAACCTGTGCGGCAGCCAGGAAAACCTGCAGCGCCGCCAGGTCGGCCTGATGCTCAAGCAATGGGACAGGGACCACCCCGGCCGCATCGAGCAGATCGCGCGCGCCATGGGCCAGGTCAGGCCCTCGCAGCTGGCCGACACGTCCCTGTTCGACTTCATGGCGCTGGGCCGTCGCGATGACGCACCGCTGCCCGATGCCCATGCCTGGCTGGCCGGTACCCCGGTCGACGCCGACGCAGATCCCGAGACGCCCACCGCATAAGGTCGGTCGCCCTTTCTCTTTGCCATCCGGAAATCCATGTTCTTTCGCAACCTGACGTTCTTCCGTTTCCCGACCGCCACTGATTTTTCTGAAATCGATACGCTGCTGCCGCACGCCGTGCTCAAGCCGGTCGGCGCGCTGGAGATGAATTCGCGCGGCTTCATTTCACCGTTCGGCCGCGAGGAGAAGGAACTGCTCTCGCACCGCATCGCCGAGCACCTGTGGCTGACGGTTGGCGGCGAGGACAAGATCCTGCCGGCAGCCGTGGTCAACGACCTGCTCGAGCGCAAGCTGGAGGAGATCGAGGAAAAGGAAGGCCGGCGCCCCGGTGGCCGCGAGCGCAAGCGCATGAAGGACGACCTGCTGCATGAACTGCTGCCGCGCGCCTTCGTGAAGTCCTCGCGCAACGACGCCTTCATCGACCTGCAGCACGGCTACGTCGCGGTGGATACCTCCAGCCGCAAGACCGGCGAGTATTTCATGTCCGACATCCGTGGCCTGCTCGGCAGCTTCCCGGCAATGCCGCTGAACGCCGAAGTCGCGCCGCGTTCGATCCTGACCGGCTGGATTGCCGGCGAACCGCTGCCGACCGGGCTCAGCCTGGGCGAGGAGTGCGAGATGAAGGATCCGGTGGAGGGCGGTGCGGTGGTCAAGTGCCAGCACCAGGAACTGCGCTGCGACGAGATCGACAAGCACCTGGACGCCGGCAAGCAGGTGACCAAGCTGGCGCTGATCTTCGAAGACAACCTGTCCTTCGTCATCGGCGACGACCTGATCGTGCGCAAGCTGAAGTTCCTCGACGGCGCCCTGGACCAGCTCGAGCATGCCGACGAGGACGGCCGTCGCGCCGAGTTCGACGCACGGTTCGCCCTGCAGAGCGCCGAGATCCGCCGCCTGTTCCTGCTGCTGGAAGAGGCGTTCAAGCTCAGCAAGGCTGACTGAACAGGCACCGCGTGGGCCGCCGGTCATCCAGCGGCCCGAAGCAGCGCTATGCTGGCTGCATGAGCCGCCTGCTGCGCCGCCTGATCTCGCCCACACCGCCCGCCACCGTGCAGCGCGATACCGTTCGCCTGCGCCTGGAGGATGCCGAGATCGACGTGCTGCGCGTACGCGATCCGCGCGCGCGCCGCATCAAGCTCAGCGTCGACGAACGCGGCGCGCGCCTGACCCTGCCGCCGCGCGCCAGCCTGGTGATGGGCGAACGTTTCCTGGAGCAGCATCGCGACTGGTTGGCACTGCAGCTGCGCCAGTACCAGGGCCAGGGCCTGCCCGCACCGCTGCAGCCCGGCGTGGACGGGGTGCTGCCCCTGCGCGGGGAGCTGCTGCCGCTGCGCTGGCAGGAAGGCCGCTACGCACGCCTGGACATCGACGAGCACGGCGCCTGCCTGCAGTGGCCGACCCGTGCCGGTGACGCGACCCTGCGCCGTCTGCTGCGCGAGTTCTTCGAGGCGCAGACCCGCGCCGACGTGGGCCGCTGGCTGCCGCGCTACCTGCCCGGCCTGCCACGGGCACCCAGCCGCCTGCGCTTGAAGGTGATGTCCTCGCAGTGGGGTTCGCTGGCTCCCGATGGCAGCATGGCCCTGGATCTTGCGCTGGTCCTGGGGCGTCCGCAGGCATTCGAGTATGTGCTGGTGCATGAGCTCTGCCACCTCATCCAGCCCAACCACTCGCCGGCGTTCTGGCAGGAGGTCGAGCAACGGTTCCCGGCCTGGCGTGAGCAGCGCGACTACTTCCAGCAGGAAGGGCGACGCCTGAAGGCGATGCTGAGGCAGCTGCTGTAAGCCATCACCCTGCCGGTCCGGCCGTACAATGCGGCCATGCCCGGCATGCTCAAGACTGTCTTTCTTTCCATCGTCGCCCTGGTTGGCGCGCTGCTCGCGCTTGCCCTGGTCACCAGTGCCGGTGGCTGGCTGCCTGCGCTGCTCGGCCTGCATCCCGGCAGCGAAGCGCAGCTGGGCTGGGACCTGGCGTTCACCGTGCTCGGCGGCATCGCCGCGATCGCCTTCGCCACCTACTACGCGCCCTGCTGGCCGCGCGCGCACGGCACCTCGATCTGGTCGCTGCTGGTGCTGGGCGCAGGCTACGGCCTGTGGACGCTCGGCGCGGATTTCCCACGCTGGTTCGTCATCGGCCTGCTGGTATCACTGCCGGTGCAGCTGCTGCTGGGATGGGGGTTCGGACGCCGGCCCTCACGCAGCGCAACACAGGCTTAACAATCTCCCCCTAGGCTCGGTGCCCGCCGAACGTCGGCAACGCGGCGCAGGGGCCTGTACCCACGGAACCCGGGAACAGGCGCGGCGTAAGACACCACAGGGAACCGGGGAATCATCCGATGCGTTACCAGACCCGGGAGGCCGCCACCGCGGCCCCCCAAGCGAAGCTGTTGTCCCGCGCCGTGCATGCGGTGCTGATCGGCGGCCTGGCCGTGCTGCCCGTCGAAGCGATGGCCGAGGAGGCGATCGAAGGCGATACCCGCCAACAGCTGCAGCAGCTGGACACGGTCACCGTGACCGGCAGCTATGCACGGAGCCTGGAGCGCGCCGTCGACCTGAAGCGCGCCAACATCGGCTTCTCCGACTCGATCGTCGCCACCGACGTGGCCGATTTTCCCGAGCAGAATCTCGCCGAAGCGCTGCAGCGCATGCCGGGCGTCACCATCGAACGCAACAAGGGCCTGGGCAGCAGGGTCAGCGTGCGCGGCCTGCCCAGCGAGTTCACCCTGGTCTCGATCAACAACCTGGCGACGGCGTCCGGCAGTGGCGGACGCGACGTGCAGTTCGACATCTTCGCCTCGGACGTGGTGCAGACGGTGACCGTGCAGAAGTCGCCGACCGCCGCCGATGAGGAAGGCGGCATCGCCGGCTCGGTCTACATCGAAACGGCCAAGCCATTCGACTTCCCCGAGCCGAAGTTCAGTGCGTCGGCCGAAGCTTCGCACAACTCGATCAACGGCAAGATCGATCCGAAGATCTCCTTCCTCGCCAGTGACACCTGGGGCAACTGGGGCGGCCTGGTGTCGTTCTCCAAGGCCAAGCGCAGCAACCGCACCGACTCCAACTCAGGCATCAACTTCCGTCCCATGGGCCGCTTCCTGGAGGCGTCGGGTACGCGCGGTTCGCAGGCCGCCGCGGTGCTGGCGCGCGATGCCGGCATCGTCGTCAGCAACCGGATGGACAAGGATGAAACCAGCCGGATTGTCTTCCAGGACAAGGTCGGCGACCGCGTCTACCTCAACGAGCAGGACCAGTGGGGCGCCACCGCCTCGCTGCAGTTCAAGCCCAGCGACACGTTCTCGCTCAGCTTCGACGCCATGCTCGGCGGCTACGACACACACGAGGACGAGTACGATGCCGCAGCGTACTCGGCCTCCAGCCGCAGCACGCTGGACACCATCCACGACTACGACCGTGACACGCTGTCGGCCTACGGCATCACCGTGCTGAAGGACGTGTCCTACACCGCCACCCAGCACGAAATCCTAAGCAAGGAACGCAACGCCAATACCGACTACCGTCAGTTCAGCAGCACGCTGGACTGGAAGGTGGGCAACTGGGACATCGACGCGCTGGTCGGCTACTCCGGCGCGCGCAAGGACTCGGACTACGCCAACCTCAAGCATGTGGCCTACGCGCCGTCGCGCACGCGCTGGACCCGCAACGGCGGCGAGACCGTGCCGAGCACAACCGGCGGTTTCGACATGTACAACGCCGCGGACAAGTACCTGTTCGAAGCGTACGAAACCGAGCTGGAGAAGGTGAAGGATGACAAGTACGCCGCGCAGCTCGACCTGAGGCGGCAGATGAACCTGGCCTTCTTCCCGGCACTGAGCGGCGTGCAGTTCGGCGCGCGCTACACCGACAAGACCAAGGAACGCGCGTTCGGCAGCGGCAAGATCCAGGGCCCGACCGCCGGCAGCGCCGCGTGGGTCAATACGCGCACGCTGGCCGACAGCAACCCGGTGTGGATCAGCCAGCTGGCACCGGGTGGTGCGTATCGCCCGAGCGACCTGGACTGGCAGCAGGTTTCCAACGCCTATGCGCGCGCCACGTTCCGCTACCCGGGCTATGAAACCCCGATCGATCCGGGCCAGTACTACGAGGTGAAGGAGAAGACCCTGGCCCTGTATGCCATGGCCGATCTCTACTTCGATATCGGACAGGTACCGGTGTACGCCAACCTCGGCGTGCGTTCGATCGACACCGACGTCGATTCGTCAGGCTTCCATCCGGTGCAGAACCCGGATGGCAGCAACGGCTTCACCGCCACACCGATCTCCAGCAGCGGCGACTACAGCAGGATCCTGCCCAGCTTCAACATGACCGCCGAGATCGCCGACGGCCTGGTGCTGCGCGGTGCTGCCTCGGAAACGCTGATGCGTCCGTCGCTGACCGACATTGCCTACCGCCGCACCGTCAGCTGGAGCAGCTTCCGCTTCATGGACGGCAACCCGGCACTGAAGCCGACCACCGCCAGGCAGTGGGAAGTGGGCCTGGAAAAGTACCTGCAGAACGGTGGCCTGCTGGCCGCGTCGTACTTCTCCAAGAAGATCGACGGCGTAGTGCGGCAGTCGTTGACCGGCATCGTGCCGAACGTGGAGAAACTCAACGCCAACGGTTCGCTGGACGGCTACTACGACTTCGAGGTCTACCAGCCGGTCAACGCCGATGGCTCGTACAAGGTGACCGGCGTGGAACTGGTCGCGCAGCTGCCGCTGTCGATGCTGCACCCGGCGCTGGAAGGCTGGGGCATCAATGCCAACTACACCCAGCTCGACAATTCGCTGACCGGTGCATCCGACCTGGATATCCCGACGCCGCCGGAAGGCCTGGCCGAGAAGGCGTACAACGTCACCCTGTACTACGAGAACGATCGCTTCAGCGCGCGCGCCTCGTACAACTACAAGGACAAGTACGTCGAGTACATCCATCTGAACATGTATCCGGTTTACCGCGATGCCTATGGCCAGCTCGATGCCTCTATCGGGTTCCGCCTCACCGACACCTGGAAGCTGAACCTGGAGGCGATCAATCTGCTCGACGAGAAGACCACCGGCTACACCATCGACAAGGCCTTCCCGACCCAGTACGAGTTCTCCGGCCGTCGCATCACCTTCGGCATCCGCGCGGACTTCTGAGCCCGCCGCTGCAGGGCCGTGGCCAATGCCCCGGCCCTACAGATCGAGCGACGGCAGGGTCTGCTTCACCGCATCGATACCCTGCCACGGATCGGCCTTCAGGCGCTTGGCCCGTGCCAGCGCCTTGTCGAGCGGGAAGGCGTCGGCCGCCTTGATCCGCGCAAGCTCTTCCCAGCGCAGCGGCACCGCCACGCCCGCACTTTCGCGGGCACGCAGCGACCAGGAGCAGACGCTGGTCGCGCCACGCGTATTGCGCAACCAATCGATGAAGATCACACCGCCGCGCTTGGCCTTGCTCATCGTTGCCACATAGCGTTCGGGCGCCTGCTGTGCCATCGCCTGCGCGAAGGCCTCGCAGAATGCCTTGGCCTGTTCCCAGTCGGCGGCGGGCTGCAGGGGGACCACCACATGCACGCCCTTGCCGCCGGACAGCCGCACGAAACTGCGCAGGCCGATCTCCTGCAACCGGTCGCGCACGTCGCGCGCGCCGGCCTTGACCTCGTTCCAGCCGACGCCCTCACCGGGGTCCAGATCGAATACCAGCCGGTCCGGATGTTCGGGATCGGCGACCGTGGCGCCCCAGGGATGCAGCTCGAGCGTGTTCATCTGCACCAGCTGCAGCAGGCCGCGCACATCGTCGATGTAGACGTAGTCCTCGCGACCGCTCTTCTGCTGCAGGGGGACCGCATGCACGGCGTCGCCCAGGCCCGGGCCGTGGTGCTTCTGGAAGAAGCAGGCCTTGCCCGCGCCATCAGGGCAGCGCAGCAGCGAAAGGGGCCTGCCCACGATCCCGGGCAGGATCCAGCGCGCCATCTGCCGGTAGTAGTCGGCCACGTCGCCCTTGCGGATCTTCTTCTTCGCGAAGACCACACGCTCGGGGTGGCTGATGGCAACCGCGTCGTCGCTGCTCGTGGTCTTTGCAGGCATCGCCAGATCCTCGCCGCTCTTGTCGCTGCGCAGCCGCTTGAAGCTGGCCTGTCGCAGCAGCCCCTCCTTGCCCCAGCCACGGAAGGCCACTTCCGCCACCCTCACTGGCTTCACCCAGTGCACGCTGGCGGCGCGGAACGGGACGTGCGCGGGCAGCGCCACCGCAGCGTCCTCCACCGCCAACGGCTTCAGCGTCCGCGCCAGCGCGCGCAGGCTGTCATCGTCGAAGCCGGTGCCGACGCGACCCACGTAGCGCAGGCCGTCCTTGTCGGGAGTTGCCAGCAGCAGCGATCCGAACCCCACGCGCGAGCCCTTCGGCGCGGTATGGCCGACGATCAGGAACTCATCGGTGTCCTCATGCTTGACCTTCACCCAGCTGCGCGCACGCACGTTGACGTAGGGCGCGTCCACCTGCTTGCTGACGATGCCCTCATACCCGGCCTTACCACTGGCGGCGAAGACCTGCGGCCCATGGCCGAGCACGTGATCGCTGAACGCCAGCGTTCCGGGCGTGTCGCCGATCAACGCCTTGAGCAGCGTCTTGCGCTCAAGCAGCGGTGCCGCGCTGATGTCCACTCCCGCCACGCCGGGCAGGTCGAAGAGAAGGTAGCGTAGCGGCGCCTTCGAGCTGCCATCGATGACCCGCTGCAGGGCGGCGAAATCGCTGCGCCCCTTCTCGTCGAGCACTACCAGTTCACCGTCCAGGCGCGCGTCATCAACCGGCAGCGCCTGCACGGCCTGCACGACTTCAGGGAAGTCCCCGGTCCAGTCCAGCCCGTTGCGCGAGCGGAGCTTCACTTCACCGCCGTGCAGATCGGCCAGCAGGCGATAGCCATCCCACTTGATCTCGTGCAGCCAGCGATCGCCATCGGGCGCGGCATCGCGGTGGTCGGTCAGTTGTGGTTTGAATGCACGCGGATACGGGCGGTCGCGGGCGCCCTGCAGTTTCAGCGCGCGCGCGTGCCAGCGCGACTCCGCCTTGCGTGTCTTCCTGTCCGTCATCTTCTTCGCGCTCCCGGGGTGTTCACGCAATGGCGCGTGCAGCAGGTCGTCGGCCTCTGCGTCGCGGGCCTCGCTGTCTTCGCGCTTGATCAGCAGCCACTGCACCTGGCGTCCCTTCATCGCGGTCCGCACCAGTTTCCATCCCCCGGCCAGCCGCTGGCCATGCAGGACGAAATCGATCTTGCCCGCTGCCAGCGCCTGCAGTGGATCACCCGCGCATGCCCAGGTGCCGTGGTCGAAGACCTCCACGTGACCAGCACCGTAGTGGCCCTCGGGAATATCGCCCTGGAAGCCGGCATAGGACAGGGGATGATCTTCCACTTCCACCGCCAGCCGCTTCTCGCCAACGCGCAGCGATGGCCCTTTGGGCACCGCCCAGCTCTTGAGCACGCCGTCCATTTCGAGGCGGAAATCGAAATGGCGCGAACTGGCGTGGTGCAGCTGGATGACGAAGATCGGCCGCCGCTTCGGATCACCCGGCGCCGGCTGGTCGTCCGGTTCCGGCGTCTGCCCGTTGCCGCCGCCGAGCCGACGCTTGCGCCGGTACTGATGCAGCGACATGGATCACCCTGCCTTGCGCCGTGGCGCGGCCTTCTTCGCTGCCTTCTTCGCGGTCTTCCTGCCTGTCTTGCCGGCCGCCTTCTTCGCCGGCGCCTTGCGCGCGGTCGTCTTGCTCGCGGGGGTTCGCTTGTTCGCATCCAGGCTCTTCTGCAACAGGGCCATGAAATCGACCACGTTGGTGGTGGCGTCCTCGCGCGGTGCAGGCTCTTCGTCCACCCGGGTGGTGCCCCCCTTGGCCTTGATCCGTTTGTTGAGCACCTGCTGCAGGCGCTCGCGGAACTCGTCGTGATACTGCGACGGATCCCAGTCGCCAGCCATCGACTCGATCAGCTGCTCGGCCATCGCCGTTTCCTTGCCGGTGATGCGGTACTCGGACAGGGTGCCGGTGGGCAGCTTGAGGTCCTCCGGATCGACAAGCTCCTGCGGATAGCGGAGGATCATCAGCACCAGGGCGTGCTCGTGCGGCATCACCGCGCAAAGATACTCGCGGGTACGCACGACCACCCGTGCAATGCCGACCTTGCCGGTGCTGCGCAGCGTCTCGCGCAGCAGTACATAGCCCTTCTCGGCCTTCTTGCCCGGCACCAGCAGATAGGGCTTTTCGTAGTAGCGCGGATCGATCTGCGCCGCGTCCACGAAGGTCTCCACCTCCACGGTCTCATGGCTTTCGGGCGCCGCCGAACGGATGTCGCCTTCCTCCAGCACGACATAACTACCCTTGTCGTACTCGTAGGCCTTGACGATGTCCTTCCACGGAACTTCCTCACCGGTATCGGCGTTGACCCGTTCGAAGCGGATCGGTTTGCGGTCGCGCGAATCGAGCATGCGGAACTGCAGATCGACCTTGCGTTCGCCGGACATCAGCGACACCGGCACGTTGAGCAGGCCGAAGGAGAGTGTTCCGGTCCAGATCGGGCGGGCCATGCGCGCACCTGTGCTTGAGCAGGGCCGTCAGCTTCCGGTGCCGGGTGTAAACCACCCGTGTCGATGCCGTGCACGCCGGGTCGGCGCGCAGCATCCCGGCCAGGTCACTGCAGCAGGGGTCTTACCGCCGCTGCCGGAATATGATCCAGCGCGCGCCATGCGTCTTCCACCACCGGCCGCGCCTGGGACCAGCCCAGTCGCGACTGCCCTCGCATCTGTTCCCAATGCTCGGCCAGCTCCTCGCAGGTATCGGCCGCATCCCCACGCGGCCAGTCCGCCGCATGTGTGGTCAGTGCGAAGGCATACACCGGGCACAGGTCACGCCAGTTGCGATGACCGTGACCACGGCGTTCCTCGTAATCGCTGAGCATGTACTGGAGGTAATCCTGGGCCACGGCCTGCGGATCTTCGTGGCGACGCGTCCGGCGCTGCGCGGTGCGCTGGCCGAGCGGATCGAGCAGGGCGTTGAACACGGACGGGGCGGGGCGTTCCAGGCGGGGCATGACCGGCTCCTGCAGCGGGTCGGGTGGGCAGGAATACCGGCGGCAGCGTTATCCAGCCGTGACAGAGATGTTCATGACGCAGGGTTCGCGGTGCCTTTACCTCGGTGGAGGTGTAGTGGTCCTCCCCATGCGCAGGTACCTGATCATGAGCCGAGAGACCTCCCGAGACCCGCTCCGCGAGAACCGTGCGCCAATTCCCGGCGAGCAGCGCGGCAAGCACGACAACGATGATGCCGACTTCCGTGGCACGGGCGCGCCCTTCTTCGACGCCGCACAGTCCGGCGAGCATCTGCCGGTGAAGCGCGAGGCTGAACAGGCCGCGCTGGACCGCAAGGACGGCGGCGACCGCCATCGGGGAGGGCAGGAGAGCCCGCTCAAGCGACGCGAACGCAAGCAGCACGCCAGCGACAACCAGGACGAGGCGCTGGAGGAAACGTTCCCGGCCAGCGACCCGACGTCACCGTTCGTGCCGGCCAAGGCGCCCGACTGACGTCCCGCAGGCGCCGCCGGTCAGGTCAGCGCCATGACCACTGCAGGCCGACACTGGCGCGGCGGCCCGGGCCGGGCTCGTAGTAGCGGCCATTGCCATCGTTGACGATGACCGAGCCGATGTAGGCCTGGTCAAGCACGTTCTCCAGCCGGGCGAAGGCCCGCAGCTCACCTCCGGGCAGCCGCCACTGGCGGCCCCCTTCCAGATGCAGCAGGGCGTAACCCGGCGCGCGTTCGTCGGCGAGGTCGTTCACCACGGTATCGCTGCTCGCGGTGGCCTCCACCGCCCACTGCCAGTCCGCGGGCGTCCACTCCAGGCGGGCAAAGGCCTGCTGGCGCGGAACACCCGGCAGGCGGCTGCCGGCATCCACGCGGGTATCGGGCACACGGCAGCCGCTGCCGGCACAGGTCAGATAGGGCGACCGCACCTGTGCCTGCAGCCAGGTCCAGGCCAGCTGCAGTTCCAGCTGCTCGGCCAGCGGCTGCCGGTACTGCAGTTCGATGCCCTGGCGCCGCGTACGGCCGATGTTGCGGTAGGTGCTGCGGCCACCGATATTGCTGGCAACGGCCAGCTCGTCGTCGGTATCTGCGCGGAACAGGCTTGCATCCAGCTGCATTCCATCCTGTGCATGCCATTTGCTGCCGATCTCCAGCGTGCGGCTGCGCGCCGCCGCCAGATCCAGCGCCAGCCCGGCCTGGCCGTCGGCGCGATAGCCCAGTTCATTGAAGGTCGGTGTCTCGAAGCCACGGCCCACGGCGGCATGCAGGCGCCACTGCGGGTGGGCTTCAAAGCTGATGCCGGCCACGGGTGTGGTGGCCCGGTAGCGGCGGTGGCCGCTGTCGTCCGGGTTGCGGTCGGTGATGTAGCGGTCGTCCGATTCGAAGCGCACGGCACTGTGCCGCACGCCGGCCAGCAGCGACCAGCGCGGACTCCACTGCCACCAGGCCTGGGCGAACTGGTCCACGTTCTGCACGATGTCGATCTGGTCGCGGCGCAGGCGCCCGCGCACGCCCAGCGTGCTGCCGACGAAGTTCTCGTAGCCGGTGCGCTGCTGGCGCTGGCGATCCGCACTGAGCCCGGCGACCAGGTCCAGCGGTCGGCCGGCCACCTCGCCCTGCCAGCTCCAGCGCGCGTCCAGGCCGCCATAGCCACTGTCCAGGTCGATCACACCGCCGGCATGCAACGGGTTGGCCTGGGCCGTCGGCGGGATCGCCAGATACTGGGTGACCGAGCGCTGGCCGGCATAGCCCATCAGCTGCCACCGCTGCGCGCCGGCCTCGCGGCTCCAGCGCAGGCCGGCCTGCTGCTGGCGCACTGATTTGCGGGTGTTGTACTGATGAGCGACGGCGGTGGCCTGGCGCGGGTCGGCCGCGACCTGCGCGCGGGTCAGACCCAGCGGATCCTGCGCATCGGGCGCATCCAGCGCGTTGAGCAGCAGCTCCAGCCGCCCGCCTGCCAGTTCGCCGCCGACGCGGGCGTTGAGCGATTCGCGCCGGGCACGGCTGTGGTCGCGCCAGCCATCCGTACGGAAGTGGTTGACCGCGATGTTGTAGTCCAGCACCTGACCCGCGCCGCGCAGCTGCGCACCCACGCTCAGGGTCGTGTCCGCGCCCGCGCTGAGCCGCAGCCGCCACGGGTCGCCCGCCCGGCCCTGCGCGCTCCACACCTGCAGCACGCCACCGGAGGAATTGCCGTACAGCGCCGAGAACGGTCCACGCAGCACCTCCACGCGTTCGGCACCCAGCAGGCTGGCGTGCGACAGCTGGCCCTGCCCATCGGGCATGGTTGCCGGCACACCGTCGATCAGCACGCGTACCCCGCGTACGCCGAACGTCGAGCGGGCGCCAAAGCCCCGGATCGACAGCTGGGTGTCCTGCGCGAAGTTCTGCCGGTCGCGGGCCAGCAGGCCCGGCACCCCGCCCAATGCTTCGGACAGCTGCGCCCCGGTGCCGGGGCGGTCAGCATCGATCCAGACCGTGTCCTGGCTGGCGGGCAGGGCGAACGGATCGATCCCCTGCACACGGGCTGCCTGCACCTGCACCGGGGGCAGGGCGGTCGTGGACGGCTCCGCCATCGCGACCAGCGGCGACAGCAGCAGGGCGGACAGGGGCAGGCGATTGCGGCGTGGGGCAGGATTCATGATTCAGGTTGATGGATCGGTCGGCAACGCACGCCATGGTACGGGGCTGCGGATGACGATGGTGGCGGCCAGCCCCGACAGGCTTTGTTACGATGGGCCGTTTTCGGCCGAAATGCCGCAAGCCGCGTGGCGCAATTCCTCCCCCTTTCCGTCTACCGAACGAGTACCGCCGTGTCCTTCTTTGCAAACGTGGAACTGGTCCCAGGCGACCCGATCCTGGGCCTGACCGAGGCATACAACGCCGACAGCCGCCCGACCAAGGTCAACCTGGGTGTGGGCATCTACTACGACGAGAGTGGCCGCATTCCGCTGCTGCGCGCTGTCAAGCAGATCGAGCAGCAGCTCGCCGCCGAAGCCAAACCGCGCGGCTACCTGCCGATCGACGGCCTTCCGGCGTACACGCAGGCGACGCGTGAGCTGGTGTTCGGCAAGGATTCGCCGCTGCTGGCCGCAGGCCGCGTCACCACCGCACAGACCGTCGGTGGCAGCGGTGCGCTGCGCGTCGGCGCCGACGTGCTCAAGAAGCTGCTGCCGCACGCCACCGTCGCGCTGAGCAACCCGAGCTGGGAAAACCACCGCGCGGTGTTCAGTGCCGCCGGCTTCGAGGTGGTGGATTACACCTATTTCGATCCCGCGACCCACGGTGTCGACTTCGACGGCATGCTGGCCGACCTGCAGAAGCTGCAGCCGGGCAGCGTGGTGCTGCTGCACGCCTGCTGCCACAACCCGACCGGTGCCGACCTCACGGTCACGCAGTGGACGCAGGTCGCACAGCTGCTGAAGGACCGCCAGCTGTTCCCCTTCATCGACATGGCCTACCAGGGCTTCGACAAGGGCATCGAGCAGGATGGCGCCGCCGTGCGCATCATCGCCGAAGCCGGCATCGACAGCTTCATCGTCGCCAACTCGTACTCCAAGTCGTTCTCGCTGTACGGCGAGCGCGTGGGTGCACTGTCGATGGTGGCGCCGACCGCCGCTGACGCCAAGGCCGTGCAGTCGCAGGTCAAGCGCGTGATCCGCACCATCTACTCCAGCCCCTCCACCCACGGTGCAGCGCTGGTGGCCGGTGTGCTGACCAACCCGGAACTGCGTGCGATGTGGGAGCAGGAGCTGACCGAGATGCGCGAACGCATCCACGCGCTGCGCCAGGGCCTGGTCGAGAAGCTGGCGGCCGCCGGTGCCCCGCAGTTCGGCTTCATCAACGAGCAGGCGGGCATGTTCTCCTACTCCGGCCTGAGCCGTGAGCAGGTCGAGCGCCTGCGCGACGAGTTCGGCATCTACGCCGTCGGCACTGGCCGCATCTGCGTGGCCGCGCTGAACCAGAACAACCTGGAGTATGTCGCCAAGGCCGTGGCTACCGTCGCCAAGGGCTGAACCCACGCTCCAGTGGCTTGAAGACAAAGGCGCCGGAAGGCGCCTTTGTTTTTGCAGCGTGTCCTGCATCGCCTCCCCTTCCCACGAGCCTCGACAAAAGGAAGGCGCTACGAGCGCATCTGGAAACGATTACGCCTTCCCGCGCTCACGCACGCAGCGGCCAGACGGGCGACAATAGGCGTTTTCCCGCTGCCGAGACCTGTCCGCCCATGTCCCGTACCTCGTTGACCCGCTTCCTGATCCAGGAACAGCACGCCGGCCGCATCAATGCCGACCTGCGTCAGCTGATCGCGGTCGTCGCCCGCGCCTGCACCAGCATCTCCATCGCCGTCAGCAAGGGCGCCCTCGGCGGCGTGCTCGGCGACGCCGGTACCGGCAACGTGCAGGGCGAGGCGCAGAAGAAGCTGGATGTCATCAGCAACGAGATCCTGCTCGAAGCCAACGCCTGGGGTGGCCACCTCGCCGCCTGCGCCTCGGAGGAAATGGACCACAGCCAGCCGGTGCCGGACATCTACCCGCGTGGCGATTTCCTGCTGCTGTTCGATCCCCTCGATGGCAGCTCCAACATCGACGTCAACGTCTCCGTCGGCACCATCTTCTCGGTGCTGCGCTGCCCGACCAACGTCGAACTGCCGGGCGATGACGCGTTCCTGCAGCCGGGCAGCAAGCAGATCGCGGCCGGCTACTGCATCTACGGGCCGAGCACCCAGCTGGTGCTTACCGTGGGCCACGGAACGCATGCCTTCACCCTGGATCGCGAGAAGGGCGAGTTCGTGCTGACCACCGAGAACATGCAGATTCCGGCGGCCACCCAGGAATTCGCCATCAACATGTCCAACCAGCGCCACTGGGAAGCACCGATGCAGGCCTATGTCGGCGATCTGCTGGCCGGCAAGGAAGGTGCGCGTGGCAAGAACTTCAACATGCGCTGGATCGCCAGCATGGTGGCCGATGTGCATCGCATCCTGACGCGCGGTGGCATCTTCATCTATCCGTGGGACCGGAAGGATCCGTCCAAGGCCGGCAAGCTGCGCCTGATGTACGAAGCCAACCCGATGGGCCTGCTGGTCGAGCAGGCCGGCGGTGCCGCCTGGACCGGCCGCGAGCGCATTCTCGACATCCAGCCCGACCAGCTGCACCAGCGCGTGCCGGTGTTTCTCGGCTCGCGCGAGGAAGTGGCCGAGGCGGTGCGCTACCACCACCAGCACGACGCCGCACAGGCCTGAGCGGCGCACTGCGGACGCGCTCATGGCAGTTCGATGACATGACCGTGGGGTGACACCGACGGCGGCAAACGGCACCATCAAGCCCTTGCCGCCGAAGGAATGCACGCATGCACGAGCAGGGCCCGGTCGATTTCATCGAAGTCATCCACAACGCGGTCCCCACGGAGGTCTGCGCTGCCATCGTCGAGCGCCTCCGTGCCACCCGCGGGCTGATGCCAGGTGCCGTCGGCAGCGGCGTGTTCCCGGAACTCAAGCACAGCAAGGACCTGCGCATCAGCGGCCTGGAGGGCTGGCAGGACGTCGACGTACAGCTGCAGCAGGCCGTGTTCAAGGGCCTGCTGACTTATCTACGCCGTTATCCACAGGCGCTGATCGCACCGTTGATGTTGCAGATCCAGGACAGCGACGGCCAGCCGCGACGCTTGTCGGCCGAGGACTTCCCCGACATGCCGGAGCAGCAGCTGGCCGACCTGGCGCGCACCTGCCTGCGCCCGGGCGCGATCAACCTGCAGTGGTATGCCGCAGGCGAGGGCGGTTACCCGTACTGGCACTGCGAGCTGTACCCGAAGGATGCGCAGGCCGAAACGCTGCACCGGCATGTACTGTGGACGCTGTACCTCAACGATGGATTCGACGAAGGCGAAACCGAGTTCCTGTTCCAGGGCCGCAAGATCGCACCGCGTACCGGCAGCCTGCTGATCGCCCCGACCGCCTTCACCCACACCCATCGCGGCAATCGGCCGCAGGGCGGCGACAAGTTCATCGCGACGAGCTGGATCCTGTTCCAGAGTGCGCAGAAGTTGTTTGGGGGTGGGTGAGGCATCACTGATTTATTACCCCATCAGACGGTCATCCCACACCATATGGTGTGGAGTTCCAGTCGCAGCACCGACCGCAGTCCTGCCATGTTGGCAATCAATGCCCGGCGGCGGCAGATTCATCGCAACGAACTGGACCCCGCCCGGAATACGCAGAAGCTGTCAGTGGGGGGGCACCACCAGGAGCTACGTGCTTGGCGTGTGCGTTCGCCCATATCGCTCCGGTCGCCTGTCGGCGATGGGCACTTTGGCATTCCGCGAATGGAAAAGCATGGTCGGCGTCCAAATGAGGCTGGCAAGGATGAGTGCTGCAGCTACCCATAGCCACTGTGCGGTCAAAATTCCCGCAACAAGGACAATACCAATGGGCGCCACAGAAACCAAAGCGATTACGTAGCAGATTGCATATCTAACGTGGCCCAGCTCCGAAACGATTTCGGTTCCGCAGCTACTGCATTCGGTCCTTACCTTCTTCTCGATCGAACGGCGAAGCGGAAAGCCCTGCCTCGGAGCACCACAACTGGGGCATGAAAATTTGAATGGGGATTTCAATTGCATATCTCCTCTCCCACTACAGCCGCAGCCGCCAATGCGCCAGAATTGTTGTGTGCTGCTTTGATTGCAGATCCATATGCCGCAAGACCTGCGACCTTGAGTCCAGTTTGGCGACCGAACGCCGAACCAACAGCGTAGGCAACTGCAGTACGGGAAGCTAGCTGTAACGGGTATGCTCGCAACTGCAGCCGCCATGGCAGCGTGGAAGCAACAAGAACGTCAATGGTTTGCTGCGCCAGTCTCTGCCCAAGGGCGCGGATCTGTCCATGGCCAGCCAGGAATATCTCAACCTTGTAGCGTGGTTGATGAATACCCGACCGCGTCAGACGCTGGGCTGGAAGACACCTGCAGAGGCCATTAATACCGAACTGCAGGCATTCAGATCACCTGTTGCACTTAAAAGTTGAGACCGCCGATTTCGGTGCCGTATTTTCTATATTTGACCATTATCTTCTTCTCGATCGAACTGAAAGATTTGAAACTCGGGCAAAGAGTTAACAGTAACGGCACGGACTGCGAACTTCTGTTTACCTGCAACTCACAAGAAAATTATTTGCATTCAGAATTTTCTTCATCGGCTGGATATCGACGGCCATGAACATGACGTAACTCGGACCTTCAGGGTCACCGCGATTATATGCGTACAGCATTCTTTCCACGCCATCGCCGGACTCCTGGCCCAAAAGCTCGAATCCATCTGTAGCGGTTACGCCCCTCTTGATGACGCGATGAGAGAACTTCGGGTGACGTCCGATGAAGACTTCCGCGTAATGCCCCTCGGACTCTAGAACCCCAAGATCAAAGTCAGGTCCGGGTGGGACCTTTCGAAACTCAACACCGGCTGGGAGGTTGGCGCATATCCCATATCGTTGGCTGAGTGTGGTGTTACCTTCGGTCGCCTGACAGCCGAGCATCGCCATCAGAACCATGGAGAATGAAATTCTAGTTACTACATTGACAGACACGGATTATGGCCTCATTTGAAGGGTCGAGGAGATCCTGTATGTTCTGCTCGGACACCGGAACACTGAGATCTCTGCCCATGATTCCGGTCCCATAGTCAGCCAAACCCAACAAGTGACCTGCCTCGTGAGCCAATGTCGCGTCGCCCCACTGGCCGGGCATATACCAGACTCCCTCATTGGCCCAAGGCATCTGCACATACGACTCGCGTGTTCCGGATCGGATGGCGATTCCGTTAGTCGTGGCGGTGTGCCAAACCGGAATGGACTTCACTGTTGTCTTTACGTTGTAGGCCCCGATCTTGCCACTCCAGGCGCTTTCGATCGCCCTCGTTGCCTGCGATATCTGTGCGGAGTTTGCACCCTGGAAGTTGATTGGAATCGAGATACCGACATTGTTTCCCTTTTGACACAGGTACCCGATCAAACCAAGTGGATCGATCATGCTGATCGGGTTCCCCTCGACATAGGCATACGTATTGATCCCCCCCGCCAACCCAATCGGATCACTCTGCACATAACGCCCAGCGCTCGCGTCATAGTCACGGAATCCGTTGTACCAGAGCCCACTCTCACTGTCGTAGTACTGCCCCGGGAAACCAATGTTGAGCCCACCGATATCGTCCTTCAGGACGCTGCGCCCGTAGGCATAGTTGTACGCTTTCCACACCACCTGCTGCGCCTTGTTGGTCGCATATTCCGGCCGCCCCAGATGGTCGTTGTGAACGAAGTTCACCGACCCCTTCCTGTCGATGCCAACCAGCTCACCACCGAACCACAGGTAGTTCGTCCAGGTGTTCCCGGTCTGTTCGGCCAGAAGCTGGTTCTGACCTGCATAGAAGTAGCGACTGGTCGAGCTCGCGCTGCTCTTGCCCACGCGCTGCCCTTGGGCATTGAGCAGATAGTCCGTTCGTTGCCCGCCTACGTTGCTTTGAATCATCCGGTTGAACGGGCCGTAGGTGAACGTCGAGATGCGGCTGCCCGATGTTTCGCTGATCCTGTTGCCGAGCGCATCGTACTGATACGTACGGGTGCCATCCTGGTTGATGAACTGCAGCATCCGGTTGCTGCTTGCGTCGATGACGTAGCGGGTTGCCTCTGTTTTTGCGTTGAGCGCGGTGTAGTTCCCACCCGCGTCATGGGAAAGCGTATAGGCAATGCCAGCTCGTGTCAGCGTACTCAGGCGTCCCAGTGCGTCATAGCCCAGGACCTGGCTGAGGTTGCTCGTCACATCGTCGTTGATCTTGATGATCTCGTTGTCGCCGTTGTAGCGGTATGACGTGCGGCTGAGAGCGGTGGTCTGCTGATTCCGCACCGCCTGGGCCTCCAGGCGGCCGCCCTGATCGAACGCGTAGCTGCGCGCCAGGCCGTTGCCAAAGGGCATGCGTTGCCGCGCTCCCAGGGCCGAGTAGACGCTGGATCCAATAATCTGTTGCGTCACCGTGCCCTTGGTAAGGGTCATGGACTGCGGAAAGCCTCTACTGTTGTAGACGTACTTCGCGAGCGTGCCATCGGGATAGGTGACGGTGCTGTTCCTCCCGATACTGTCATAGGTGTAGCTGACAGTTCCCTCACTCAGGGTGTTCGCCTGCGAAAGCTGGTCAGTCCGGCTTACCAGCTGTCCTGCGGCGTTGTACGTGAAGCGCGCGCTTGCACCTGGAGCCGAATGGGCACACAGACGCCCCTTGCCGTTCACGCAGTTGTCGTACGTATAGGTCTGCTGCTGACCCTCAGCATTCTGGCTGGTCAAGCGGCCCAGCCCGTCGTACCCGTAACCGACGGTGCTGCCGTCGTTCAACACCGTCGCAATGCGCTGGCCCGCCGCGTTGTACTCGTGGTCTGTGCGACCCGTGTCCGGACTGGTCTGCGTCCATAGCTGTCCAAATCCATCGGTCTGGTAGGTCGTTACCAGGCCGCGGGGATCGGTCACAGATGCCAGCCGGTCACCCTTGTCGTAGGCAAAGCGTGTCGTTCCGCCATTCGCATCCGTCTGTACGAGCAATCGACCCAGCGGATCATAGGAGTATCGGCTCACCCGGTTCTGGGAATCGGTGGTCTGCACCAGCCGATCCTCCAGATCATAGGCATAGCGCACATTGCGCCCCTGATCATTCCGCTCGGCGACAAGCCTTCCCAGCTCGTCGTAGTCGTAGTTCACGGCCGAGACGATGGTGTTGAGCCCCATCATGGCCAAAGCAATTGTGGACATGGTCTTGGCTTTCCTTAGCGGGGTTGTTCACAGAAGATCAGGTTGCAGCTTCCTGTATGGTTCTCGGCTCTGATCGTTATCTGTCCCTTAGGTCCCCAGGCGGTTGCACCGGATGCGAGCTGCCCGAAGTACTGGAACTGGGCAACTCCGCTGCCACTGTTGACCGGCGAGACGTTGATGGTGAAGGTCGCGACGGCACCAGGAGCCACCGTATTGTTGAGCCCCACGGATTGACTCGTCCGCAACGTCGTCAGCGCCAAGTAGGTGTCACCGGGGTTCCAGACAACGTTGCCGGTGTTCCGGAACTGGAATGTCACCGTGGACGTTTCACCATTGAAGATGTGCTCTGGGCCGGCTGACGCCTGCACCAGCTCAGCAGTACGCGAGATGGTTGGAACGGTGAACGTGCCGGACCGATTGATGGCCAGGTTGGGGCCGCCCCAGGGAGAGATGCCATGAACATAAAGCGGCTTTCCGCCATGAACGCTTCGTGTATTTGCATCCAATGCAAGTCCGAACCAGTAAGAGCCTTGTGATTGGCAAGCCTCTTTCACATCGTCATTCGGGATCAACATACCGGTCACACTGCCGAGGTAGGTGCCGCTCCCTGCAGGTCCACCTGCGTAGACATGAACCGTGGTCGCGGCGTTGACTCCTACCGAGCAGGCCCATCCCTGCACGGAATAGTTCCAGTTCCCATCATTCATGATCCCTGCAACATCACCGATGATGTGCGCGGTGGGAATGGAGAAGGTGCTGGAGTTGTCCAGAGCTCGGTTGTACTGCGCGCCCAGCGGAGAGTGGCCGTAGAGCGTGATCTTTTTCCCACCCAGCTGCTGGCGCTGTTCCAGCGTGAGGGGGAGCTGGAATCGATATGCGTTTCCTGTTGCCTGGCACGCGGATGCTACCTGGCTCTCGCTGGCGAGGTTCGCCTGTGCGCTGCCGAGATAGGTTCCGCCCTCCGCATAGCCATCAACCTGGATGGACGAAGCCGATCCCGAGGAGCAGGCCCAGCCTCGCACGAACCAGTTCCATTGCGCGTCGTGGGTGACCTCGTCGATTACGCCCCTGACAACGCTCTCGCTGGAATAGTCCGTCTGCGCGATTTCAGTGCGTGTGCGATTGGATGCGGTGTCATACGTGTGACGCGTCCACAGCCAGTTGCCGTCCCCAATCGGCTGAACTTCGCTCATCAGGCGCCGGCCAGCGTCGTAGCTGTATAGCGTCTTGATTCCCACAGGTGTGGTGATGCTGGCAATGTCGCCCGTCGCGTTGTACGTCGTTGTGGTCGTTGCCCAACCGGACCCTGTGTTGATCCGGTCTACCAGAACACGGCCGCGAGCGTCATAGGTGATTTCACGGACATCGCCATTGGGTCCGGTGATACGGCCCGGCTGCCCCAGTTCGTTGTAGGCGGCGTACGTCACCCTGTGCCCCAACGCGCTGGTGACACTGGACAGATCTCCCTTCGCATTGAAGGTGGACGTGATGTCGTCCTGCGCCAAGGGGCCATCTTCCTTGACGGAAGCCGTCAGCCCATTGGCGTGGTAGGTATAGGTGTACTGAGTGGTTCTGGCCTGACCATTGACGCCGGCAGCACTGAGATTTCGTGTCGTGACCGAGCTGACGTTACCGCGGCTGTCATAGCTGAAGCTGGTCTCGCGATCACCAACCCGCGTTTCCTTCAGCAGATGCCGTCCCGCCGCATCCCACTGATAGAGCGTGACACGTTCCGCAGCGCTGCCAACGGCCTCGGCCTTCCTCAGCAGATTGCCATCGGGGCTGTAATCAAAATCAGTGACGTTGTCGACAAAGTCGTGAACGAGGTCAGGATTGCCATTGGCATCGTAGGTGCGTTCCTTGTAGCTGGCGGGACAGGTCGTTGATCGGTTGCCGGTCACCGACACCTGGCGTCCGTCCTCATAGGCATACGTTGTCGTGCGACCGAGTGGATTGGTCTCGCTGACCTTCAGTTTGACCGGACGGGTCCGCTCCCCGGTGGCGGCCAACAGCACGCCTTGGGCGCTCGGGTCGGCGGCGATTTGAACAGGGCCACCGGGCAAGGACCGGGGCTGGATGCAGATATTGCCCTGGCCCGGTCTGTACTCACACCAGCCCGTCTCTTCGTTGCCCCGGATGCCGCCTGGATGCACCGGCGCTGGAGGTACCGCCACCGGCGCGCTGCTCTCGATGGCGTAACTGAAGGTGTGCCGCTCGATACCGCCGGCATGTTCCGAGAGCGTTGCTCGCCTGTTGGCATCGTAGGCGAAAGTAGAGTAGCGCACGCCGTTGTAGGACTTGCCGGTGAAGCCACCTGGATATCGCGCGTCCTCGTAGTGGTAGCTGATCGTGGTCTGCGGCGAGCCCGGTAGGGTTGCGCTGGCAAGACGCGCACGTCCCGTGCCGAACGCATTCGGGGTATAGGTGTACTGGTAGACGTTGCCCGCAGGATCCTTGACCTGTGTCAGCGATCCGTTGGACCAGACGAACTGGATGCTGCGGCCGGAGGAATGCGTAACCTTCTGCAGATACTTGTCACTGTACGTGAATGTCCAGAAGACGCCCTGCTCATTGCGAAGCTCGGTAATGTATCCAGCAGCGTCGTACCGCTCGCTGCCCAGCTCCTCGTTGTACAGGGTGAAGCTGCCATCGCTGTTCTTTGTCAGGTAGGCGATCGGCTTGGCACGATCCTCGTTCCAGCGCCCGTTCGCTTCGCTCCAGACGAACTTGAGCCTGCGACCGTCCGGCCGCTGTGCCCAGGCCGTCTTCTGCGCGTTCGAGAATGCGATGCTGTAGTCGAAGTTGCTGATCCAGTGGTTGCCAAACAGGCCAGCAGCACTCCAGTGATGGTTGTAGGTGCGCTCCAGGTACAGGCCCATCTCCCCACCGACGGTGAAGTCCCGTTCGATTTCGACCTTGTTGCCGGTGTAGAGCACAACGGGGTTGCCCTTGCGCTCGCCGCAGTCATCACGACGATCGTCGGTTTCCTGTTCCACCGCTGTCCTGGCGGGCATCGACGCGTCCGAGTGGTAGGACACCCCTATGCCAATCGAGATGACACCTGAAGTGCCAACTGATGGACCACGCAGATGGGTAACGGTGATCTTGTCCAGATCCTTGATTCCGGAGTCCCCGTTGTTGTTCTGATAGAAGACCCTGGTTGCCTTTTTCGCGGACGCAGGAGGTGCCAGGAGAAAGCCCGACATCAGCACGGGCAGCAGAAGTGCGGCGGTGGTAGACACGCCTTTCGAACGGAGCTTCATGCTCGCTTTTATTCCTTGTGTTGCCGGATCTGAAGTCGCTTTCGCCTGAACCGTGAGTTCAGGAGGAAGTGGATAGTAATCTGGAGTTCACACAGTTGAACAGAGCGATGTGCGCAGTCGCGATGTCGTATCCGTCGCCGAGGCGCAGATCGTGATCACGGTTTTCCATACGCGTTCCGCGGTAGCCAGTGCCACTACTTCAGAACAACGACCCCTGAGGCGAATCCACCTTCGGCGGCAGCGGCTTCTGGAAGCGGCTGCAATCCAGTTTCGGCCAGTGGCTGTTCTGGGCGTCGAAGCCCAGGCGCTTGCGCGCCAGCTTGAAGCGGTTGTTCAACAGATCCGCATAGACCCCCTGGCCCCGCATGCGCGTGCCGAAGCGGCTGTCATAGTCCTTGCCACCGCGCAGCTGCTGGATGGTGCTCATCACGTGCGCGGCGCGATCCGGATGGTGGGCGTCCAGCCAGTCGCGGAACAGCGGCGCAACCTCCAGAGGCAGGCGTAGCAGCACATAGCCGGCAGTGCGCGCACCCGCCTCGTGCGCCGCTTCGAGCACGCTTTCCAGTTCACTGTCATTGATCCACGGAATCACCGGCGCAACCATCACGCCAACCGGAATGCCCGCCTCGTGCAGACGCTTCATCGCGCGCAGGCGCGCGTGCGGTGCAGAGGCGCGCGGCTCGAGCTTCGCCGACAGGCGTGGATCCAGCGAAGTCACCGAGAAATGCACGCTGACCAGGTTCTCTGCCGCCA
This sequence comes from Stenotrophomonas sp. STEN008, assembly GCF_056760435.1. NCBI lineage: Bacteria > Pseudomonadati > Pseudomonadota > Gammaproteobacteria > Lysobacterales > Lysobacteraceae > Stenotrophomonas > Stenotrophomonas sp. STEN008. The sequence goes on from NZ_JBRRET010000023.1 coordinate 41,061, forward strand.
GTGGCGCAAGCAGGTCGATATCGCGCTCGACCAGCGCGTTCTTGGTGATCAGCGAGAACGGATGCTTCGTCTCCAGCATCACCTCGATCAACTGACGGGTCAGCTTGAACTTGCGCTCGATCGGCTGGTACGCATCGGTGTTGATGCCGAGCGCGATCGGTTGCGGCGCGTAGCCTGGCCGGGACAGCTCCTTGCGCAGCAGCTGCGGCGCATTGGTCTTGGCAAACAGCTTGGTCTCGAAATCCAGGCCCGGCGACAGGTTCAGATAGGCATGCGACGGGCGCGCGAAGCAGTAGGAACAACCGTGCTCGCAGCCACGATACGGATTGACCGACTGGCTGAAGCCTACGTCCGGGGACGTATTGCGGCTGATGATGCTGCGCGCGGTTTCAGCGCGTACCTCGGTGCGCAGACGGGGGGCCGCGAACTCGTCGCTTTCATCCACTTCCCAGCCGTCGTCCACTGCCTCGCTGACGGTGCTCTCGAACCGCCCGGCAAGGTGGGAGCTGGACCCTCGGCCTTTGATCGCGATACCCATGTGGGTAGCCTACGCCGCTGCCGTCTCAGCGGCTGCGACAACAGTATTGGCCCCGCCGGGCAGGGTCCGGCGCTACCTCAGAGCAGCGCCAGATAGCCCCGAACGGTCGCATCCAGCCCGTCATACAGGGCCTCGCCGATCAGCGCATGCCCGATCGAGACCTCCAGCACCTCCGGCACGTTCGCCAGGAAGTCACGCAGGTTGTCCTGCGACAGATCATGGCCGGCGTTCACACCAAGCCCAACGGCCTGCGCGCGGCGCGCGGCCGTGGCGAACAGCGCCAGCATCGCTGCGGCGTCGCCTGCGGCGTGCGCTTCGGCATAGGGTCCGGTGTACAGCTCGATGCGATCGGCGCCGACCTCGGCCGCCTGTTCCAGCAGCGGGCTGCCGGCATCGACGAACAGGCTGACCCGGCAGCCCATCGCCTTCAACTCCGCCACCAGCGGACGCAGGCGCTCGCCGTCGCGCTCGAAGTCGAAACCGTGGTCGGAGGTGATCTGGCCATCGCCGTCCGGCACCAGAGTGGCCTGCGCCGGACGCGTCTGCGCGCACAGCGGCAGCAGCCCCGGGTAGCCGTCGCGTGGCGGTGCGAAGGGATTGCCTTCGATGTTGAATTCGACGCCACGGACGCGGGTCAGCGTGGACAGCGCAAGCACGTCCTCGGCGGTGATGTGGCGTCGATCAGGTCGCGGATGCACGGTGATGCCATGGGCGCCGGCATCCAGGCAGGCCTGGGCGGCACGCACCACATCGGGTTCGGCACCACCGCGCGAATTGCGCAGGACGGCGATCTTGTTGACGTTGACACTGAGCTGGGTCATCGAACGGTACTACTTGGAAAGAGGGGACGGATCGTGTTCGTCGCGTTGATCCGCGCCACGGGCCTCGGCCTGCTCACGCAGGCGGCGCAGCTCGTCGGCATCGATCAGGGTTGAGGGATCACTCTGCAGATCACCGAACCGGGCCACGTAGCGGCCACGCACCCAGGCCAGCAGGAAGGCGAGGGCCGCCAGCAGCGCCAGCGCCATCAGCCCCGGGCTTGGGGTTTTCAGCGCGAAGGCGAAACAGCCCAGCGCCGGCAGCAGGTACAACCAGTACATAGTCAGGCTCCCCGGATGATCGCCGCAGTGTAGCGCCGCCTTACAGCAGCGGCGAGGCCAGGCGCGCGAAGGCCTCGGGCAGGCGTTGCAGCCACAGCGAGCGGGCCGCGGCCTGGTCGTGCACGCGGGTAGCGCGCTCGAACTCGGCCTCCAGCAGGCCCGCCAGGGCGGCCACCCGCTCGCGGTCGCTGATCATCATGGACAGCTCGAAGTTCAGGCGGAAACTGCGATGGTCGAAGTTGGCGCTGCCGACGATGCAGACGTCGTCGTCGGCGATGAAGGCCTTGGTATGCAGCATGCGGGGGCCGTACTCGTAGATCTTCACCCCGGCGTGCAGCAGCTCGTCGAAGTAGGACCGTGCGGCCTGGGTCACGAACCAGGAATCGCTCATCTTCGGCACCAGCAGGCGCACGTCCAGTCCCCCCAGCGCGGCCGAGGTCAGCGCCATCCGCGCGGCTTCGCCCGGCACGAAGTAGGGCGTGACCAGCCACACGCGCTCCTGCGCTTCCTGGATGGCCGCCACGTGGAGCCGGTGGATGGTCTCCCAGCCCGAGTCCGGGCCGGACACCAGCACCTGTGCGTTGATCGAGCCTTCGCCGCGGAGCGGCATGTCCGCCGGCCACATCCGCGCGATGTCGAAATGCGAGTGGTCCTGACCGCTGGCGTAGAGCCAGTCCTCGGCAAACACCAGTTGCAGGCTGCGGACTACGTGACCGCGGATGCGCATGTGCAGGTCGCGGTAGGCGTTGGCGTTGCGGCTCTCATCCTCGTCATCGGTGATGTTGATGCCGCCGGTGAAGGCGAGGCGGCCATCGACGATCACCAGCTTGCGGTGGGTGCGCAGGTTCAGCCACGGTCGCTTGAAGGGCTTCAGCAGCTGGCGGGGATGGAACCAGACCGCTTCACCGCCGGCGTCGAGCAGCGGCTGCAGGAAGCGTCGCGGCACCGCGGACGAGCCCACTGCATCGAGCAGCAGCCGCACCTGCACGCCGGCGCGGGCACGTTCGACCAGGGCATCACGCAGTGCGGTTCCGGCATGGTCGGGATTGAAGATGTAGTACTCCAGATGCACGTGGTCACGCGCCTGCGCCACCGCTTCCAGCAGCGCGGCATAGGTCGCCGCGCCATCGACCAGCCAGGTCACTTCGGTGGCACTGCTCGGCGCCAGTCCGGTGGTGGCCTGGGCGATCTTGGCCAGCTCGGTGCAATCGGCATCGGGCGGGCAGACGTCGCTGTAATGCTCCATCCCCGATCGCGCGCGGCCACGACGCAGGCGCTGCCGCTTCACCTTCTGCGGACCGAGCAGGTAATAGATGAAAAGGCCGAGGTAGGGCAGCAGGGCCAGCGACAGGATCCAGCTCAGCGTGGCTACCGGTTCGCGCTTCTGCAGCATGATCCAGCCCGCCAGCGCGAGCAGGTACAGCAGGTAGGCCACGGCCAGGATCGAACCCAGGTGGGCAATGCCATCAAGCCAGTGGCGGAGGGAGTCGAAGAGGGCGAGCATGCGCCGATCATAGCGGGCGCCAGCGGGTTTCCGGGCGTCGGCACCGGCACAAAAAAAGACGCCCCTGTCTCCAGGGGCGTCTGCAGTCGCGTCATGACTGTTGTGTTGCGGTATTGCGTTTACTGCTGTACGAAGCCGATCTTCTTCATCTGAGCATTCTTCGCGGCAGCCAGAACCTTGGCCATCACGTCGTACTCGGAATCCGGGCTTGCATCGATCCGCAGTTCCGGCTGGTTGGTCGGGTCACGCTGGACCTCCTGTTCCATCCGCTGCTGCAGCTCGCTGGTGCTGATCGGGCTGTTGTTCCACGAGACTTGGTTGCTGGCGTCGATCTTCAGTTCGATCGGCGGCGGCGGTTCGACCAGCTGCGGCGGTGGGTTGAGCACGCGCTGCGGCAGGTCCACGGCGATCGGGTAGGTCATGATCGGCGCGGTCACGATGAAGATGATCAGCAGCACCAGCATCACGTCCACGAGGGGCGTGACGTTGATGTCGGCCATGGGGCCCTTGCCACCACCACTACTGAATGCCATGGCTTATTGCCCCTTTTCTTTGGTCGCGACGAAGCCGACGTCCAGCATGCCCTGCTCCTGCGCGACCTTGGTCAGGTCGTTGATGACGCGCATCTTGGTGGTGCGGTCACCACGCAGGTTCAGCGGCGGCTGCGGGGTCTGCTGGGCGGCGGTCGCCAAGCGCGACTCGAGCGTCTGCTTGGTGATTTCTTCGTCGTTCCAGTAGATCGAGCCGTCTTCCTTGACTGCCAGGGTGATCGGACCGGAGCGCTTTTCGGCGTCATCCGGATTCTGGATCAGGTTGGCTTCCGGCAGATCCACCTTGACCTTGTGGGACATCAGGGGCGCCGTGATGATGAAGATGATCAGCAGCACCAGCATCACGTCCACGAGGGGCGTAACGTTGATGTCGGCCATGGGGCCGCCGCTGTTACCACTACTGAAAGCCATAACGGGCTCCGTCTAGATCTTGATGACTACTTGCTTCGTCGCGGGTGGAAGCGCGCCGCAATCAGCGGACGCGCGAACCGGTGGCGAAGAAGTCGTGCAGGTCGTGCGCGAAGGTATCGAACTTGCTGATGGTCGCGCTGTTGATCTTGCTGAAGAAGTTGAAGGCGAACACGGCCGGGATCGCGACGAACAGACCGATCGCGGTCATGATCAGCGCTTCACCCACCGGGCCGGCAACGGCGTCGATCGAAGCGGAGCCGGTGGCACCGATCTTGATCAGCGCGCCGTAGATGCCCCACACGGTACCCAGCAGACCGACGAACGGAGCGGTCGCGCCGACGGTGGCCAGCAGGGTCATGCCCGACTGCAGCTTGTTGCTTTCGCGGGTGACGGCCTGACGCAGGGCGCGGTCGACGAATTCCGAACGGCTCAGGTTCTCACCCAGGCCACCGGTACCGCCGCCTTCAGCGCGCTGGTGGTGGGCAGCTGCCTGGGCAGCGTCCAGGGCGATCTTCGAGAACGGCTCCGAAGCCGGCTGCTCTTCCATCGCACGGATGGCGTCCTGCGCGTTCGGGGTGTCCCAGAACAGGCTGACGACGCGATCGGCAGCGCTCTTCAGGCGGGTGGCGCGGAAGATGTTGATGACGGTCCAGTACCAGGACATGGCCGACATGATCACCAGGGTCAGCAGCACGACCCAGGAAACAGCGAAATCACCCGGCTTGGTGGTCATTTCGTGGATCAGGTGCTCGAAGCCCATCTGCGACAGGGCGTTGGACGGATTGCCCCCGGCAGCAGCGGCGATGAAAATTTCCTGCAGCATGACGCTTACCTTTGTTGTGTGTGGTGATAAAGGGTGTAGCTAAGCTAAACAATCGAACCGGAGCGGGGGTGGCCCGAAGCCACCCGAACGCATCAGTTCAGCGCAAAGTTGACCGGGACGCGAACGCGACCTGCCGTCTTCTTACCGCCAGATTCAGCGGCGTTGAAGCGCCACTTGCGTGCTGCTTCCATCGCAGCACGGTCCAGGTCGCGGTTACGGCTGGACTTTTCCACCGTGACATTGGTGACGTTGCCGCTGGCATCGACATCAATGATCAGGATCACTTCACCCTGGATACCTGCGCGGAATGCTGCCGGCGGATAACGCGGGGGATTCATCGCCTTGGACGAGATGTCCACGCTGGCCTCGATCGACGCCGGCGGGCTTGGCGGCGACGGCGGGGTCGGCGGAGTGACGATATCGTTCGGACGCGGTTCCGGCACGTCCACGACCGGCGCCTGCGGCGGCGGCGGGACCGGCGACGGCTTCGGCGGCGACAGATTCTTCACCGGCGGCGGCGGAGTATCTGTCGGCGGCGGCGGCGGCGGCGGCGGGGGCGGCGGCGGCGGTGCGTCGACGATGGTCACCATCACATTGCGTTCCTTCTCCGCAGCGGCCTTGGGAGCCACGGCAGGGATCAGAAGCATCATGAAGGCGGCCAGATGCAGGGCGATTACAAACGCGATGCCGACGATGCGAGGCCAGCTCAGCCCCTTGTCATCGGGTTGTTCGTACCGGTGAACGACTAGTTGTTCCGTCATGCGCCAAGAGCTCAATAGTGGGGCCGGGATGCCGGGGGCGGAATCCCTGATCAGCGGTGCATGACACCGCAGGAACCTCCAAGCTTATACCAATCCTGAGCGCCTGCGCATCAACTGAGCAGGCGTTCAGGCGTTATTCCTACTTACTTCAGGTTGATGATTTTCTTGGCATCAGCCTGGTTCTTCACGCCCTTCGCCAGCGCCTGCTGGGCGGCCTGCTTGGCCTCGGGGACGCGACCTTCGGCATGCAGGACGCGTGCCAGGTTCAGGTAGGTCTCACCGTCCTTGGACAGCGGGGCGGCCTTCTGCCACGCATCGATCGCCTGCGGCACCTGGTCGGAGTAGTAGTAGGACTGGGCCAGCGCCAGGTAGACCTGGTAATCCGGCTTCAGGATGCCCTTCTGCAACCCTTCGTTGATGACCGCGATGACGTCCTTTTCCTTGTTCTCGGTGTTGGCATAGATCGAGTACAGCTGCTTGTACTCGCGCTCTTCGGTGAGCTGGCCGCTGCTGCGCAGCTTGTCCATCACCGCGGCGGCCTTGGGCATCTGGTCGGCCTGCATGTACATGTTGGCCAGATTCAGCTGCGCTTTCTTGTCGTTCGGGTTCTTCGCCGCCAGGGCCTCGGCGGCCTGCACGGCTTCACCGGTCTGGCCGGCCTCGGACAGGGCCGCCATCAGCAGCTGGTTCCAGCTGTCCTTCGGCTCGGTGGAGCCGGCGATGGCCTGCTTCAGCACCGGGATCGCTTCCTGGTAGCGCTCCAGCTGGTACAGCGCCTGGCCCTTGGCGATCAGCTCGTCCGGCTTGGTCGACTTGCTCTCGGCGAAGTACTTGTCCAGGGTAGCCAGGCCTTCGGCGGTCTGGTCTTCCTGCAGCTGCAGCTGGCCCAGCATCAGCATCGACTGGAAGTGGCCGTTGTTGTCCAGGCCGTTGAACTGCAGCACCTGCTTCAGGTAGGCGATGGCGGCGGCGACATCGTCGGTCTGGTAGGCGGCCTGCGAAGCCAGCTGCGCGGCCAGCGACTTGTCGTACTCGTTCGCGGCGCTGTCAGCCAGGATCGCGTCGGCCTGGGTGCGGGTCTCCGGGAACTTTTCCTTGTTGTAGCTGTCTACCAGTTTCTGCAGCTTGCCACCCATCTTGGCCGAGGACTTGGCCGCCGGCTCCTGGCGGGTCGCATTGGGGTACAGCGGTTCGGCCTTGGCCTGCTTGCTGCTGCCGCCGCGGTTGCCACGGTCGGAGGAACGCGAGGACTGCGCGAGCGCATCGGTGACCACGGCGCCGGTCAGGGCGGTCGCGACGAGGACGGAAAGCACAGCTTTGTGTTTACGGAAAATCATCGTTCACCTCGATCGAACCGCCGGATAGCGGCAAAGTCGGACTGTCAGAAAAATCTGAGCCGCCAAACGTATCAGAAACAGATGGCGTGAGAAATCGTTTTATGTGCTGCAATACAGCATGAAACTGCGCACTCATCCGCACTTTGGTCGCAGTCCGGCCGCCTGCGCCTGCTGGTAGACCGGCATCAGGGCAGGGGAATCACGTCGCAGCTCCTGGATCCGGTTGGCCGGATCGGGGTGGGTGGACAGCCATTGCGGGCTGCGTCCGCCGCTGGCGGCCATCATGTTCTGCCACAGGTCCACCGCCTGCGCCGGGTTGAAACCGGCCTGCGCCATCAGCCGCTGGCCGATCACGTCCGCCTCGCTTTCCTGGGTCCGCGAGCCCGGCAGCAGGAACGCCGTCTGTGCCCCCATGCCGCCAAGCTGGTTGACCGTGCTGGCCGCGCCTTCGCCATAGGCAGCGCCGGCCAGTGCGCCGAGTACCGCCAGGCCGGTCTGCGCGCCCATCTGCCGGGTGATGCGCTCCTCGTGGTGGCGGGCGATGACATGGCCGATCTCGTGGCCGATCACGGCCGCCAGCTGGTCCTGGTTCCTGGCTACGGTGAAGATGCCGGTGTTCACGCCCACCTTGCCGCCAGGCAGGGCGAAAGCGTTGGGTTCCTTGTCGACGAACACGGCGGTTTCCCACCGTACGCCACGGTATTGTGGAGGCAGCTGGGCGACCAGCGCGTTGACCACGCACTGCACGTAGCCGTTCTGCCGGCCGTCCGTGCTGATCTTTTCCTTCTGCTTCGTCTCGGCGAACGCCTGCGCGCCGAGCTGGTCAAGCTGTGCCTGCGAGACGCCACCGATCATCTGCCGCCGTCCGGTCGGCGATGTGGTGGTCGCGCAGGCGCTGACCAGGGTGGTGATGACAAGGGCCAGCAGCAGTTGTTTCATGGGTCCACCCCCGTGTTCATGAGCGCAGTGTGTATCGTCGCTGCTTAATCTTTCGTCAAGCGGACAGCCGTTACGTCGCGCCGAAGAACACCAGCGCCACCAGTGCCACGGCATTGTTCAGGGCATGTGCGGCGATGGCCGCCCAGAGCGTTCCGGTACGGCGGTACAGCCAGCAAAATGCAGCGCCCATGCCGCCGTAGACCAGCCAGAGCTGGGCGATCTCGGCCGGGCCGTTGGCGCTGGTGCCGGGAATTTCATGGATCAGGGCGAAGGCAAGGCTGCTCAGTATCATGCCCAGCCAGGGGCGACCGGCCTGCCACAAGCGCCCGAACAGGACGCGCCGGAACAGCAGTTCCTCGTAGGCCGGCGCCAGCACCACCGCGAACAGCATCAGGAACAGCGGAAAGCGCGCGACCGCGTTCTGCATCAGTTCCACGTTGGTCGGCACCGGTTCGATGCCGAACTGCCGGGACAGGAAGGCGATGCCGTTGCTGCCCACTACGATCAACGTGGCCACCAGCAGCGTCCAGCCCCAGGTGGAGGGCCGGCGCAGCGCGTCACGCGACGCCTGGCGTTCGGCCGCATTGGCCGGTCGTCGCCAGAAATACAGCAGCAGGGCCGCGCCGCCGGTAGCGAACAGCGCCATCAGGATCTGCGCCAGGGCACCCGGCTGGCCCAGTGCTTCGGTCAGGGTGCCGGGATCGGGTGCGGCGCCGTTGGCCTTCGCGTTTGCGTAGCCGACCATCATTCCGCGGTACAGGCCCCAGAACAGGCCACTGATCAGGCTCAGGCCGAACAGGGTGACGGCGGCGATGCCCAGATCGATGAAGAATCCCGCCAGCGGCGAAGCGGCGCGGGGGGCGGCGGTCGCCGGCGGAACCGGCGGCGGTGCGGAAACCGGAGCGGAAGCGGACATCAGATACCTGCGATCAAGGGGCAAGGGCCGGCGCGCCTCCCCGCGCACCGGCCACGTCCCGATTGTGTCAGATATCCAGGTTGGCGACCTTCAGTGCGTTGTCTTCGATGAAGTCGCGACGCGGCTCGACGACATCGCCCATCAGGGTGCTGAAGATCTGATCGGCGGCCACGGCGTCTTCGATGCGTACCTGCAGCAGGCGGCGGGTATCCGGATTCACGGTGGTATCCCACAGCTGTTCCGGATTCATTTCACCCAGGCCCTTGAAGCGCTGGATCTGGCGACCGCGCTTGGCTTCATCCAGCAACCAGTTCTGCGCCTTGACGAACGAATCGACCTCGATCGACTTGGCACCGCGGGTGATGGTCGCCCCCTCGCGTACCAGGCCATGCAGCAGCTTGGCTGCCTGGTGGATCGCGCGCAGTTCGCCGGTTTCCAGGGCCGAAAGCGGCAGCACCTGGATGTGCTCTTCGCCCATGTGACGTCGGGTCACCAGCACGGCCGCGGGGCGCTGTTCATTGGCCTCCTGCAGTTCCAGGCTGAAACGCGGGCTGCCCAGGCTGCCCTGGTTCAGGCGCCTGGCCAGCGCGTCCAGGCCTTCGCCTTGTCCGGCATTGCGCAGGGTGTCCAGTTCCAGCGGCATGAAGTCGACCAGCGCTTCGAGCAGGTTGCGATCATAGCGATGCGCATTGCGTTCGATCGCGTCCTGCGCGGAGGCGTAGGCCAGCAGCAGCTTCTCCAGGGCAACGCCTTCGATGCCGGGCTCGCCGGCGGCCGGCACCAGCGACGCGTTCTCCACCGCGCTGCTGGCCAGATAGCTGTCCAGCGCCGGATCATCTTTCAGGTACAGCTCCTGCTTGCCCTGCTTGATCTTGTACAGCGGCGGCAGGCCGATGTAGACGTAGCCGCGCTCGATCAGCTCCGGCATCTGACGGTAGAAGAACGTCAGCAGCAGCGTGCGGATATGGGCGCCGTCGACGTCGGCGTCGGTCATGATGATGATCTTGTGATAGCGCAGCTTGTCCGGGTTGTACTCATCACGGCCGATGCCGGTACCGAGCGCGGTGATCAGCGTACCGACCTGGTCGGACGACAGCATGCGGTCGAAGCGCGCACGTTCCACGTTGAGGATCTTGCCGCGCAGCGGCAGTACCGCCTGGTTCTTGCGGTTGCGACCCTGCTTGGCCGAACCACCTGCCGAGTCACCCTCGACGATGAACAGCTCGGACAGCGCCGGATCCTTCTCCTGGCAGTCGGCCAGCTTGCCCGGCAGGCCGGCGATATCCAACGCGCCCTTGCGGCGCGTCAGGTCACGAGCCTTGCGGGCCGCTTCGCGCGCGCGCGCGGCATCGACGATCTTGCCGGCAATCGCCTTCGCTTCGTTCGGATTCTCCTGCAGGAATTCTTCCAGACGCTGGCCGAAGGCACTTTCCACGGCCGGACGCACGTCCGAGCTGACCAGCTTTTCCTTGGTCTGGCTGGAGAAGCTGGGATCGGGCACCTTCACCGACAGCACCGCGATCATGCCCTCTCGCATGTCATCGCCGGTCAGGTTGATCTTTGCCTGCTTGGCGATGCCGTTCTGCTCGATGTAGTTGTTGAGCACACGGGTCAACGCACCGCGGAAACCGGCCAGATGGGTGCCGCCGTCCTTCTGCGGAATATTGTTGGTGAAGCAGTACATCGTTTCCTGGTAGGAATCGGTCCACTGCAGCGCCACTTCCACGGTGATGCCGTTGGATTCGCCGCTGACCGCGATGACGTTCGGATGCAGCGGCGTCTTCAGCTGGGCCAGATGCTCGACGAAACTGCGGATGCCGCCTTCATAGTGGAAGTCGTCGCGCCGGCCATCGCCGCGTTCGTCCGCCAGCACAATCTTGACGCCGGAGTTCAGGAACGACAGTTCACGCAGGCGACGGGCCAGGATGTCGTAGTGGAATTCGACGTTGTCGTGGAACGCGACGGTCGACGGCCAGAAGCGCACGGTCGTGCCGCGCTTGGTGGTGCTTTCCAGCTTGGCCAGCGGGCTGACGGCAGCGCCGTTGCTGAATTCCTGCTGGTAATGGAAGCCGCCCTGGAATACGTCCACCAGCAGCTTCTGCGACAGCGCATTGACCACGCTGACACCCACACCATGCAGGCCGCCGGAAACCTTGTAGCTGTTGTCGTCGAACTTGCCGCCGGCGTGCAGGACCGTCATCACCACTTCGGCTGCCGAGACTTCGCGGCCCAGCTTGGCGCTCATCTGCTCATGCTTGCCGACCGGAATACCACGACCGTTGTCGGAGACCGACACCGAACCGTCGGCGTGGATCGTCACCGCGACATGGTCAGCATGACCGGCCAGCGCCTCATCGATGGAGTTGTCGACCACCTCGAACACCATGTGGTGCAGGCCGGTACCGTCATGGACGTCGCCGATGTACATACCGGGACGCTTGCGGACAGCCTCCAGGCCTTCCAGGGCGGTGATGCTGTTGGCGTCGTAGTTGCCATTGTTTACCGGGGTGTTCTGTTCGTCGCTCATTGCGCTTGCCGTAGGCTCCGCAGGTCGGGCACCACAGGAAGCAGTGCGCCGAGAATGAAAGGATTGCAACCCGAATTATACCAGCCAGGGTCGAGCGGCCCTGTTGTACGCACTATGGCACAGCCACGATCTGTCCATGTTCCACGTGGAACCGGGTGATGTCAGTCAGCGCCTGCAGCGCGGCCGGCGCTTCGGTTGCCGTGACGAAGATCTGCGCCGGGCCGGCAAGCAGGCGCTCCAGCACCCGCGCCTGGTGGGTGCGATCCAGTTCGGAGGCCAGATCGTCCAGAGCAATGACCGGCCATTCCCCGCGCTGTTCCGCATAGTCTTCGGCCTGGGCCAGCAGACACGCCAAGGCCGTAAGTTTGGCCTGGCCGCGCGACAGCGCGTCCCGCCCTGGAATATGGCTGAAGTCCACGCTCCAGTCCGCCCGATGGGGCCCAACGGATGTATAGCCCGCCTGCCGGTCCCGCTCGCGTGCCAACAGCAGTGCATCGGCCAGCGGCAGTTCGTGGCGGCGCCATCCCGGACTGAGGTCCAGCGCCTGGATACCCAGCTGGGGGGCAAGACTGGCCGCCAGCGCGATGGTGCGCTCCTGCAGCCGCTCCAGATAACGCTGACGTCGGCTGGTCAACGGTTCGCCGGCCTCAGCCAGTTCGTGATCCCACGTATCGAGCATCCTCGCCGGCCCTCCCTGTTTGAGCAGGGCATTGCGCTGCTTGAGCGCCCGTGAGTAGCGGCGCCACAGGGACAGAAAATCCGGTTCCACGTGGAACAATCCCCAATCGAGGAAACGGCGACGGGGCTCACCACCACCGCTGACCAGAGCATGGCTACCCGGCTCGAACGTCACCACCGCCAGTGCAGCACATAGATTGCCAAGCTGGCTGACATCTTCACCATCCAGACGCCCCTTCCAGTCCTGTCCGCTATGGCGGAGACCGGCCTTGCGGCGGTGCGGCGATGACTGGGCGCGCTGTTCCTCCCATTCCACAAAGATGTCCAGCGCATCCTGGCCCTGGCGGACCAGGCCGTCGCGCACCCGACCACGAAAGCTGCGCCCGTAAGCCATCAGATGCAACGCCTCCAGCACACTGGTCTTGCCGGCCCCGTTATCGCCCGTCAGCAGATTCAATCCCGGTTGTGGCGACAGATCCACCACAGCGAAGCGGCGCAGATGGTGCAGGACGAGGCGACGGATCTGCATGGGGTGCGAAGGACCATCCGCACGAAGCGGTAGAGGGGCAGGGAATCCATCAGCTTACTGCATCGGTCAAGTCCGCCGTTGGCGTCAGGCTATCGCCCTGCAGACCATGGCGCGGTTGCGAACGTGTCCTGACCGGCTTACGGACGACGGCCCGCAAAAAACCTGCCGCATTTCCTTGAAATCTGCGCACCAACACCCGTGGCGGTTCCACAGATTTCAAGAATTTCAAGCCAGCGGTTTCACGCTATGCACAGCGGCCCGGTATTACTTATACACAAGGTATGGGCAATCTGTGGATAAAAAAGCCGCTTTGGCCCTGCCTGAAATCTATCCACAGGTTCCCCCCCAGCCCCAGGCGCCGATATGCAGGGGGTTTCAGCACATTAAAAACCAATAAAATCAACGAGATGACCCTGTTTTCCACGAAATCTGGCTCTACCATCACCACCAGGCTTTAGATTTATACCCAGATTTAGAAGCTAGGAAAGGCAGACAGCGCCTGCAACGACGTCTGTGGATAGTCGCGTCAGCAACAGGAGCAACCACGCGGATCCGGGCAGGCAGAACAGCTATAGGGATCTGTCACACCGGGGACTGGCCCCTTGCAGCACGATGGAGAAACGGGATGCTCCACGTGGAACCCCCCCAAAAAAAAACGCCCGGAACGTTCCGGGCGTCTTCTGGTTCCACGTGGAACAGCGCAACCGTCAGAGACGCAGCGGCATCACCACATGGCGGGACTTCTCGCTGCTGGACTCGCGCACCAGCGCCGACGAATTGGAGTCGCGCAGCTGGATGATGACCTCTTCGTCGCGCAATGCGGACAGGGCGTCCAGCAGGTAATTCACATTGAAGCCGATGGCCAGATCGCTGACGGTGGTATCGGCTTCGATCTCTTCCTGCGCTTCTTCCTGTTCCGGGTTATGCGCGCTGATCTTCAGGTTGCCTGGCGAAACTTCCACGCGGATGCCGCGGTACTTCTCGTTGGACAGGATGGCCGCACGCTGCAGCGAGGCGCGCAGTGCCTCACGGTCGACCTTTACCTCGCGGTCGGCACCAATCGGAATCACGGCTTCATAGTCCGGGAAACGACCGTCAATCAGCTTCGAGGTGAACGTGACATCGTCCCGCTTCACGCGCACGTGGCTGCGGCCGACCTCCAGTTCGATCTCGCGGTCGCCGCTCTCCAGCAGGCGCTGCAGCTCGGTCACACCCTTGCGCGGCACGATGATCTGTCGCTTGGAGCCGCTGGGCTTGGCCAGATCGGCTTCACACAGGGCGAGGCGGTGTCCGTCGGTGGCCACCGTACGCAGCGCATCGCCACGCAGGTCGAACAGCAGGCCGTTGAGGTAGTAGCGCACGTCCTGCTGGGCCATCGCGAACGCAGTGCGTTCAATCAGCTCCTTCAGGGTCGCTTCGCCGATCGCCACGCGCTCGGTGGCTTCCACCTCGTCTACCGACGGGAAGTCGTTGGACGGCAGCGTTGCCAGGGTGAAGCGGCTGCGACCCGCCTGCACGGTGATCTTGTCACCGGTCTGCGAGACGGTGATCCGGCTGCCATCGGGCAGGGCGCGGATGATCTCGAACAGCTTGCGCGCCGGAATGGTGGTTTCGCCGTCCTGGGCATCTTCAACCGCGATCCGCGACACCATCTCCACTTCCAGGTCGGTACCGGTCAGCGAAAGCTGGCCGTTCTGCACCTGGACCAGGAAATTGGCCAGAACCGGAAGGGTCTGGCGGCGTTCGACCACGTTGACGACCTGTGCCAACGGCTTGAGAAAGGCTTCGCGCTGCAGTGTGAAACGCATGTGGTTCCGTGCCCCTATGCTTTAAAAAATGTGGAATAAATCAAAAGCTTGGTGGTGCTGGTAGAGACAGAATCGCTGGAAAACAACGTTAAGTCTTTGTAATAAAAAGGATTTCTGGCCTCGAAACCCTCTGTATTACCGCCCCCCAGAGGGTGGGGAAAGCTGTGGATAAATTCCGCGCGTTGTCAGGCGCCTTTTTTATCCACAACTCATCCCGCGCTTGCTACCGGATTCTGCACCGTTTTGTGCGATGACGCCTCATCGGCGTCCGTGCATCATTCGCTCAGCTTCCGGATCAGCTTGTCCCAGTCTTCGCGGAGCTTGCCGTCGGTTTCCATCAACGTCCGGATCTGACGGCAGGCATGCAGCACCGTGGTGTGATCGCGACCGGCGAATGCGTCGCCGATCTCGGGCAGGCTGTGCTCGGTCAACTCCTTGGTCAGGGCCATGGCGACCTGGCGCGGACGGGCCAGCGAGCGGGTGCGGCGCTTGGACAGCAGATCCTTGATCTGCAGTCCGTAGTAGTCGGCAACGGTTTTCTGGATGTTGGGAATGCTGATCGCCTGCTGCTGGGCGCGCAGCAGGTCACGCAGGGTTTCCTGCGCGAACTCGGTGGTGATCGCACGGCCGGTGAAGTTGGCGCGGGCGGTCAGGGTATTAAGCGCGCCCTCGAGGTCGCGCACATTGGAGCGCATCTTCTTGGCGATCAGGAACGCAACATCATCGGGAATCTCCGCACCGCGTTCGCGCGCCTTGGCCAGCACGATCGCCGCACGGGTCTCGAAGTCAGGCGGTTCGATTGCGACCGACAGTCCCCAGGCAAGCCGCGACTTGAGGCGCGCTTCCAGCCCTTCGACCTCACGCGGGTACCGGTCACAGGTCAGGATGATCTGCTGCTTGCCGTCGAACAGGGCGTTGAAGGTGTGGAAGAACTCTTCCTGGGTGCGATCCTTGCCGGCGAAGAACTGGATGTCGTCGATCAGCAGCGCGTCGACCTGCTGGAACTGGCGCTTGAACTGATCCATGGTCTTTTCCTGCAAGGCCCGGATCATCGCGCTGAAGAACTGTTCCGAGCGCAGGTACAGCACCTTCGCACCCGGATTGGCCTGGCGCATGGCGTTGCCGGCGGCGAACATCAGGTGGGTCTTGCCCAGTCCGGTGCCTCCGTACAGCAGCAGCGGATTGTGTGCGCGATCGCCCGGTTTCTGCGCTGCCTGGAACGCAGCGGCGAGGCCGAGCTGGTTGCTGCGGCCTTCGACGAAGTTGGCGAAGGTGTAATGGCTGTCCAGATTGCCGGCGAACGGCACCTGGGGTTCGCTGGCTGCGTGCGCCGAATGCGTGGAAACCGGCGCGGTCTGCGCCTCTACCGGGCGCGGACGGGAGCCGATTTCAAGAAAAACGTCGCTGAAACCAGCGAAATGCGCCAGCAGCTCGCGGATGCGCGGCAGGTACAGCTCGCGCACCTGGTCGACGATGAAGGCATTCGGTGCATACAGCACCAGGCTGTCCACGCGCAGATCGGCCTGCAGCGGCTTCAACCAGGTGTGAACGTCTTCAGGCGGGAACTCCGCTTCGAGGCGTTCGAGACTACGGGACCAGGCATCCATCAGCAATAATCGTCCGATGGCCGGGGTGGGGGCGCGACAAGGCGCCCAAACACAGGCCGGAAAGGGGGGAAATGGATGGCTCAGACTACCACCGAGCGCCCGCCTTCGGAATGCTTGTCCCCTACTTATTCACAAAAACATCCACAGCTATTGCACAGGCCGGTGAATTCGCGTAGTCCCCAGGGCTTGACGCGGGGTGGGGTACCTCTCTAGAATTTCCGGTTCTTTCCGTCCCATTCATACGAGAGGCCCCAATGGCCACCAAGCGCACCTACCAGCCCAGCAACCTCAAGCGTAAGCGCGACCACGGCTTCCGTGCCCGTATGAAGACCGCTGACGGCCGCAAGATCCTGTCGCGTCGCCGCGCCAAGGGCCGCAAAGTCCTGAGCGCCTGATTGCCATGCCGCACATCGCGGCAGACGCAATCCCTTCGACAGTGAATACTGCAGACCCGCGCAAGCGATTACCTCGCTCTGCGCGGGTTCGCACGCGTGCCGAATACTCAACGGTCTTCAACGGCGCCCGCCGTGTGTCCGATCCGCTGATGACCCTGCACTGGCTGCCGGCTGACCGGCCGGCCAGGCTGGGTCTGGCGGTTTCCCGCAAGGTCGATCCGAACGCCGTCGGGCGCAACCGGATCAAGCGCGTCCTGCGCGACATCCTGCGTCAGACACGAACCGATATCCAGCCAGGCGACTTTGTCGTCGTGGCCCGTAGTGCTGCGCGTCACGCCAGCAATGACGACATCCGCCAGGCCTTCCTGCGCCTGCTGCGCCGCCTGCGTGCATTGCCCGCGCCGGGCGTGGACGGCACAATGCCGCCGCCTGATGGCATCGCAACTCCCTCTTTGACCGAGCCGGCACCGCGTTCCGGCCCCGCCGAGCCTGTCCGCTGATGAACCAGACCCGCGTATTTCTCATTTTTGCCTGGCTGATGGTGGCCGTGCTGCTGTGGATGGAGTGGAGCCGCGAGCAGGCCGCTCCGACCCCTGCTCCGACGACCCGTTCTGCCCCGGCCGCGGCGCAGACCGTGCCGGGCGCCGCCGCAGGCAGCGTTCCCAGCGCCCAGGTGCCGGCGGCCCCGGGCCAGGCGCCCACGCAGGCCCAGGCCAGCGCGACCCCGGCCGCCCAGCGCGTGACCGTCACCACCGACGTCCTGCGCCTGGTACTGGACGGGGGCCGCGTGCTCGACGCCGAGCTGCTGCAGTTCCCGCAGACCAAGGATGAAGGCAGCCCGCCGGTCCGCCTGCTGACCGAAGATCCCGCGCATCCGTACAGCGCGATCAGCGGCTGGGCCAGCCAGGACAAGAACGCCCCGGTGCCCGGCGCCGACGGCTTCAAGCTGGTCGGTGACACCCGCGACTTCGTGCTGGCCAAGGGCCAGAACGAACTGCAGATCCCGTTCGTGTGGACCGCCGACAACGGCGTGACCATCAAGCGCACCCTCACCGTCTCGCGCAACGAGTACGCCGTGCGCTTCAAGGATGAAGTCAGCAATGCCGGCGCCACCACGTGGAACGGCTACGTCTACCGCACCCTGGATCGCACCCCGACCATCCTGTCGCGGAGCATGACCAACCCGGATTCCTTCAGCTTCAACGGTGCCACCTGGTACGACAACGACAAAAAGTACCAGCGTCGTGCGTTCAAGGATTACCTGGAGGACGGTGCGCTGAACCAGAACATCACCGGCGGCTGGCTGGCGATGCTGCAGCACCACTTCTTCACCGCGTGGATCCCGCAGAAGGACCAGGTCGCCCACTACGTGCTGTCGCAGGTGGACGGTCGTGACCTGATCGAAGCGCGCGGACCGGCCTTTACCCTGGCCCCGGGCCAGTCCACCAGCACCGAAGCGCGCCTGTGGGTCGGCCCCAAGCTGGTCAACCTGATCGCCAAGGAAGACGTGCCGGGCCTGGATCGCGTGGTCGACTACAGCCGTTTCTCGATGATGGCGGTGATCGGCCAGGGCCTGTTCTGGGTGCTCAACCAGGTGCACAAGCTGGTCGGCAACTGGGGCTGGGCGATCGTCGGCCTGGTGGTGCTGCTGAAGCTGGTGCTGTACCCGCTGTCGGCCGTGCAATACAAGAGTGGCGCCAAGATGCGCCGCTTCCAGCCGCGCATCCAGCAGCTGAAGGAACGCTATGGCGATGACCGCCAGAAGTTCCAGACCGCGATGATGGAGTTGTACAAGAAGGAGAAGATCAATCCGATGGGCGGCTGCCTGCCGATCCTCATCCAGATGCCGATCTTCTTCGCCCTGTACTGGGTGCTGGTGGAGTCGGTCGAACTGCGCCAGGCGCCGTGGCTGGGCTGGATCCAGGACCTGACCGCGCGTGACCCGTACTTCATCCTGCCGGTGATCAACGTGGCGGTGATGTGGTTCACCCAGAAGCTCACGCCTGCGCCGGGCATGGACCCGATGCAGCAGAAGATGATGCAGTTCATGCCGCTGGTGTTCGGCGTCATGATGGCCTTCATGCCGTCCGGCCTGGTCCTGTACTGGGTGGTCAACGGCGGCCTGGGCCTGCTGCAGCAGTGGTGGATGACCAAGCGCCATGGCGGCGACCCGGTCCCGGCCACCGCCGCGTCGGCTCCGGTCAAGAAGAAGTAATCGGTAGAGTCGGCCGCTGGCCGGCTGACCGCAGCAGAAGCCCGCCGCAAGGAGGGCTTTTCGCATGAGGCGGTAGAATTCCGCGCGTGCGCAACCGGAGACGTTCCAAGCGATGAATGAGGCAGCCCGCACTGACACCATTGTCGCCATCGCCAGCGCGCCAGGTGCAGGTGGCGTCGGCATCCTGCGCCTGTCCGGCCCGCGCGCCGCCGCCATCGCCAACGCACTGGGCGCAACCGGCCTGCGCCCACGTCACGCGCATTACGCACGTCTACGCGACGCCGACGGCGAGGTGATCGACGATGGCATCGTGCTGTGGTTCCCGGCACCGAACAGCTTCACCGGCGAAGAAGTGGTGGAACTGCAGGGCCATGGCAGCCCGGTGTTGCTGCAGCAACTGGTTGCACGCTGCATCGCGCTCGGCGCGCGGCAGGCGCGGCCCGGTGAGTTCAGCGAGCGCGCCTTCCTCAACGGCAAGCTCGATCTGGCTCAGGCCGAGGCCATCGCCGATCTGATCGCTGCGGGCGACAACCGCGCCGCGCGTGCTGCCCGTCGCTCGCTGGACGGGGTGTTCTCGCGCCGCATCGACGCCGTGGTCGAGCAGCTGGTGCTGCTGCGCGTGCATGTGGAAGCGGCCATCGATTTTGCCGATGAGCCGCTGGATACGCTGGGCGGCGCGCAGGTGCGCCGCGGACTGGAACTGGCACGCAGCGACCTGGCCCTGCTGCGCCGCGATGCCGAGCGTGGTCGCCGCCTGCGCGATGGCCTGCACGCGGTGCTGATCGGCCCGCCCAACGCCGGCAAAAGTTCATTGCTCAATGCGCTTGCCGGCAGCGAACGCGCCATCGTCACCGACATCGCCGGCACCACGCGCGACACACTGCGCGAGACCATCCGCCTGGATGGACTGGAGCTGACCCTGGTCGATACCGCCGGCCTGCGCGACGGTGGCGACGCCATCGAACGCGAAGGCATGCGCCGCGCGCGCGTGGAGATCGAACGCACCGACCTGGCGTTGATCGTGCTGGATGCACGCGATCCGGCGGCGGGCGAGGCGGCCATCGGCGAAGCGGTGCGGGCTGTGCCGCACAAGGTCTACATCCACAACAAGTCAGATCTGCTGCAGGCCGGCCCAACCGTGGACGATCCGGACCGTGTGTTCGTTTCGGCCGCCACCGGTGCAGGACTCGACGACCTCCACGCGCGCCTGCGCGCGATCGCGTCGGCAGGCGCGGGCGAACAGGTGGACGGCGAGTTCTCCGCGCGCACCCGCCACGTGGATGCAATCGAGCGTGCGCAGGAACATGCCCGTCGCGCTGATGGCGAGCTGGCCCACGAACACCTGGAACTGGCAGCCGAAGAGCTGCGGCTCGCACATGACGCGCTGGGCGAGATCACCGGGCAGATGAGCGCCGATGACCTGCTGGGACGGATCTTCTCCAGCTTCTGCATCGGGAAGTAAGCCGCGCGGAGCCGTAGATAGGAGCTCATTCTCCGGCCACATTCCCCATAAAGTGACGTAATTGGCACTGAATCTGGGTCAGGATCTGACCAACGGCTTGAGTCAGGGCGAGTCCCGGGTTAGCGTGCGGAAAAATCTGACAAGGAACGGCAGATGCATCCAGATCATGTGGAGTACCAGCACTTTACCTATCCGGCACAGCTGGCCCGCTCTCTGAACTCGCTCGCTGGAATCATTGAAGGGATCGCTATCGATCAGGAGATCAACGAGCTTGAGCGCGGCTTTCTCGAAGGCTGGATCCAGCAGCATGTAGCACGCCGCAAATACCATCCCTTCAACGAGCTGATTCCTGTTGCCGAGGCAGCTCTGGTGGATGGAGTCCTTACAGAGGAAGGGGCTGAGGACATTCGGTGGCTCGTCTCGAAGATGCGATCTGCAGAGCGCATCGGCAGCACCGTTGCCGATCTCCAGCGACTACATGCCGTACTGGGCGGGATCGTCGCCGATTGCGAGATCAGCGAAGCTGAACTGCGCGGTCTGTCAGACTGGATGGAAGAGCATGTACATCTTCGGGGGTGCTGGCCGTATGACGAGATTGATCATTTGGTTGCGAAGGTACTTGCGGACGGAAAAGTGGATGAAGAGGAGCAACATCAGCTAACGCAGTTCTTCACTGAGTTCATTGCATTGTCCGATGACCGGACGGTCACGGCACCGACTGTTGGCGTCCAGGGTGCATTGATTGGTCTGTGTGCCGTTGCGCCGGAAATCCAGTTTGCCGAGAAGGGCTTCTGCTTCACGGGAGCTTCCTACAAAGGAAGTCGGAGCGAGATGGGGTTGCTGGTGTCAGACAGAGGAGGAACCGTCCACTCGAATCCCTCCAGAAAGGTCGATTACCTTGTCATTGGCGCGGAGGGCAATCCGTGCTGGACGTACGCTTGCTACGGTCGAAAGGTCGAGCGCGCCGTAGAACTACGTAAGCAGGGGGTGCGCATCATGATCGTCCATGAACGTGACTTCCACGACGCGCTGGTCGATTAGACCAGAATCGCCGAGCAGGCATCGGACTCCGCAGGACAGCATGGATCACTGCATCAACTGTCCGCCGTAGAGGCAAGCCCAAGTCAGGCTCCACAGCGGCCCTTCCCCCACCTGTCACATTGCCGCCGCATACTGCCGCCCATCACCTACCGTTGGGGGACGTTGCAGTGAAGTCGTGGGGTTGTGCGTTGCTGTTGTCGCTGGCCGTGGCACCATCGGTGGCCATGAGTGCTGAATCCTCTCTCCCGGCTGCGGCCAGGGCGTCGGTCTATGGTCATCGCGGCGCCAGCGCGCTGCTGCCGGAACACACCCTGGCTGCGTATGCACAGGCCATCGCCGACGGAGCCGACTACATCGAACCGGACCTGGTGATGACCAGGGACGGGGTGATGGTGGCCCGCCATGAGAACGAGATCGGGGGCACCACCGATGTCGCCTCGCATCCCGAATTCGCCAGCCGCCGCACCCGCAAGGTCATCGACGGGCAGACGGTGGACGGATGGTTCACCGAAGACTTCACCCTGGCCGAGCTGAAGACGCTGTACGCGCGCGAACGCCTGCCCGACCTGCGCAGCACCGCCTACGACGGCCAGTTCCGCATCGCCAGTCTCGATGAAATCCTCGCCTTCCTGGTCCAGCAGGCCGGCCGCGCCAATCGAGGCATCGGTCTGGTGCCGGAGATCAAGCATCCGACCTACTTCCAGTCCATCGGTCTGCCGATGGAAGACAAACTATTGGCCGCGCTGCGTGGCAATGCCTACACCAACGTCGGTCCGGTCACCATCCAGTCCTTCGAGACCGCCAACCTGCGTTACCTGCGCAGCAAGATCCCGCAGGACAGCAACATCCGCCTGCTGCAGCTGTTGTGGAAGGGCGATACCCAGCCGGCCGACGTCGCCAAGGCCGGGGGCACGCTGACCTACGCACAGATGATGACTCCTGCGGGCCTGAAGGACATCGCGGCCTATGCCGATGGCATCGGTCCTGAACTGCGCTCGATCATTCCGCTGGACGCCAACGGTGCACTGGGAACGCCGACCGCGCTGGTGCGCGATGCGCACGCGGCCGGCCTGATGGTGATCCCGTATACCTTCCGCCCGGAGAATCAGTTCCAGCCCAGCAACCTGCGCAGGGGGGCGGACAACGCGCGCAATGCCGAAGGCTCGATCGCCGAGATGCGCGCCTATCTGGCCACTGGCATCGATGCGTTCTTCACCGATGACCCGGCGCTGGGCCGGCAGGCGGTGGATGGCACTGGCGCGGCGGGCAACGCGGCGAACTGACACGTCAACGCCGCGGGGGGGGGGGGGCCCCCCCCCCCCCCCCCCCGGGGGCCCGCCACCCCCCCCCCCCCCCCCCCCCCCCCCCCCCACCCCCCCCCCCGCGAGCCGCCCCC